>CAZIRH010000547.1:0-2912 GCA_964541065.1 uncultured Solibacteraceae bacterium | reverse complement strand
ACTCTGGCCGGCACGGGCAACTACGGGTTCTCGGGCGACAACGGTCCGGCAACTTCCGCGAGAATCGATGCGGTTTACGCGGTAGCTTCCGACGGGCGGGGGAACGTCTACCTGGCCGACAGTTGGAACCACCGCATTCGCAAGATCGCCGCGAACGGGACAATCACCCCGGTGGCGGGGACCGGCGAGGCCGGCTTCTCCGGAGACGGCGGCCTGGCTGTCTCGGCCAGACTCAACTGTCCGCGCGGCGTGGCGGCTGACGCGCAGGGGAACGTCTACATCTCCGACTCCGGCAATTACCGGGTGCGCAAGATCGCCGCCAACGGCACCATCACTACCATCGCCGGAACCTCGGCGCGCGGCTACTCCGGGGACGGGGGAGCGGCCAGCTCGGCCCAGCTCGACCTCCCGCGCGGCTTGGCTCTGGACGCGGCCGGCAATCTTTTCCTGGCCGACGGGTGGAACTTCCGCATCCGCAGGATCACGCCGCAGGGAACCATCACTACGGTGGCCGGCACCGGCGCGTACGGGCAATCCGGCGATGGAGGCCTGGCGACGGCGGCGTCGATCGGCCTGGTGCAAGGGCTCGCCGTGGATACGCAGGGCAATCTGTACTTCACCGATGTCTACAACCATTGCATGCGCAGAGTCGCGGCCAACAACGGAGTCATCTCCACGGTCGTCGGAGGGGGATTCGGCCCGGCCGGCGATGGGGCGGCTGCGACGAAGGCGCAGCTCAGCTTTCCACGCGGCATTGCGGTTGACCTCCAGGGGAGAATCCTCGTGGCCGACTCGGGAAACCATAGGCTCCGGATGATCCTCACGAACGGCGCCATCACGACCTTTGCCGGGACGGGAGCAGCCGGATACTCCGGCGACGGTGCGGCGGCGGCCTCGGCGCAGTTGAACTTTCCTTACGCGGTGGCTGCCGACGCCTCGGGCAACCTGCTGATCGCGGACCTCCGCAACTACCGCATCCGGCGGGTGCAGGGCGCCGTCGGCGAGCTAACCAGGCCGGCGGTGGACGCCAGCCGCAGTGTGGTGAACGCTGCCAGCTTCACCCGGCCGGTCGCGCCCGGCTCGCTGATTACGTTCTACGGAGCTAACCTGGCCAGCGGTCAGACTGTCGCGGCCACCGTTCCCTTGCCCACCGCGCTGGGCGGCTTGACAGCCACCGTCGATTCGCAACCTATACCGCTGCTCTACGTCTCGGCCACGCAGGTGAACGGGCAGCTTCCAACCGGCCTTACCCCGGGCAGGCACACCCTCAGGGTCAGCGCTAGCGGGCTGGATTCCGACCCGGTGGATTTCACCATCGAGGCCAATGCGCCGGGCATTTTCCTGTGGCCAGGCAACCAGGGAGTCGTGCTGAATCAGGACGGGACGGCGAACGGCCCGAACAACCGGGCGGCGCGGAACTCAGTCATCGTTATTTGGGGTACCGGCCCGGGCGAGGTGCGCCCCCCCGTTCGGGAGGGCACGCCGGCGGGCAGCAGTCCGCTGTCGATGACGGCGGTTCAGCCTACCGTGTTCGTCGGGGGCAGGGCTTCTCCTCAGGTCCTGTTCAGCGGGATGGCGCCGGGCTGGATCGGGCTGTGGCAGCTCAACGCCGTGGTTCCTCCTGACGCGCCCACAGGTGATTCGGTTTCGCTGCAAGTCACCATCGGGGGCGCGGGCAGCAACGTGGTCAACGTCTGCATCCGTTGAGGAGCCATGAGGGCGACAGGATGAAGGAGAAACCCGAATTCGACGGCCACCCCGGTCCTGCGCCGGGTGATGACCAGACCCCGGAGGTGTACGCGGTCCGGCGGGGCAGCTCCGGCTGGGAACTCAAGCGGCGTGACCTCGTTCGGGCGGCCACGGTGGCCGCGGCGGTCGCTGCGGCGCGCACGGCCGCCCAGGTGCAGTGTGGGAGCGGCGCGCGAGCGCATGTGGGGTCGCTTGGGGCTCTGGCGATCAGCCCCGACGGACAACTGCTCGTCTCGGCAGGCCAGGATGATCAGGTGAAGCTCTGGTCGCTGCCCGCCGGGGCGCTGCTCAAGACCCTGCGCAGCCATGCGGACGATGTGAACGGGCTGGCCATCAGCCCGGACGGGCGGCTGCTGGCCTCGGCAAGCTGGGACAACACCGTCAAACTCTGGTCGCTGCCCGACGGGGTGCTGCTGAAAACCCTCTACGGCCACACGGGGGATGTGAGCGCGGTGGCCATGAGCCCGGACGGACGGCTGCTGGCCTCGGGAAGCGACGACAAGACCGTCAAGCTCTGGTCGCTGCCCGACGGCACGCTTGTGAAGACCCTCACCGGACACGCGGGTGCGGTCTTCGCGGTGGCCATCAGCCCGGACGGAGAGCTGTTGGTTTCGGGAGGCGATGACAGGAGCCTCAAGCTGTGGTCGCTGCCCGACGGGGCGCTGCTGAGGACTCTCACCGGACACACGAACTGGGTGCGGCACGTTGCCATCACTCCAAACGGGCGGTTGCTGGCCTCAGGAAGCGGTGACAACACCGTCAAGCTCTGGTCGCTGCCCGACGGGGCGTTGCTGAAGACCCTCACCGGACACACGAATTGGGTGGGGGACGTTGCCGTCAGCCCGGACGGGCGGCTGCTGGCCTCGGGAAGCGGTGACAACACCGTCAAGCTCTGGTCGCTGCCCGACGGGGCGCTCCTGAAGACCCTGACGGGCCACACAGGTGCGGTGGCGGCTGTAGCCATCTGCTCGGACGGGCGGCTGCTGGCCTCGGGAAGCAGCGACAGCACCGTGAGGCTCTGGTCGCTGCCCGAGGGGACTCCGTTCGGCGGGTGCCTCATGGACGTGGCCGCCAGTTCCCCGGATGTCAAGGGAATTCAGTACACCAAGGACGGGGTCACTTACACCCTGCCTTGCGGCTCGCCCATACCGCCTGGGGCCGTG
>CAZIRH010000546.1:0-2924 GCA_964541065.1 uncultured Solibacteraceae bacterium | reverse complement strand
GCCAGGTGGCCAGCCTCGACACCGCCGGTGCGCCCTCGCTGATCCGCCGCTACGACCTGTCGCGAGAGGTGCGCGTGGGCGCCAACACCGAAGGCCGCTCGCTGGGCGAGGTGATGGGCGACATCCAGGCGCGCGCCGGCGCGATCCAGTTGCCCGCCGGCTACAGCATCAACTACACCGGCGAGTACGAAGAGTTGCAGGAGACCTTCGGCTACGTGGGCCAGTCGCTGATCCTGGCCGTGGTGCTGATCTACGCCATCCTGGCCAGCCAGTTCCGCAGCTTCGCCCAGCCGCTGGCCATCATGCTGTCGCTGCCGCTCTCGCTGGTGGGCGTGGCCGGGATGCTGTACCTGGTCAAGGACACGCTCAACATCATGTCCCTGATCGGGCTGATCCTGCTGATGGGCCTGGTGACCAAGAACGCCATTCTGCTGGTGGACTTCACCAACGTGCAGCGGCGCGCCGGCGTCGGGCGGCGGGAAGCGCTGATTACCGCGGCCAAGGTGCGGCTGCGGCCCATCGTGATGACCACCCTGGCGATGATCTTCGGGATGCTGCCGCTGGCCTTCGAGTGGGGCGCCGGAGCCGAGTGGCGCGGGCCCATGGCACGCGCGGTCATCGGCGGCCTGATCACCTCGACCCTGCTGACCCTGGTGGTGGTGCCGGTGGTCTACACCTTCCTGGACGACCTCGGCCGCCTCTTCGCCCGCTGGTGGCACCGCGGCACCCCCAAGCACGCCCTCGTCAACCACCGCGTGCCGGAAACCGTCGAGTAGCCCGGCCGGCGCGCTGCGCGCAGTGCGCCGTGCTAAGATGCAGTTGGGGACAGGCGAGGGAGAGTTGTTCCGGGCCATGAACGGGCAGGTCGAGATCGACCCACGCCGCTGCAATGGGAAGCCGGTGGTGGCGGGTACGCGCATCCCGGTCACGGTGATCCTCGATCAGTTGGCGGAGTCGGGATCGGTGGAGGCGGTACTCAAGAAGTACCCCGAGTTGAACCGCGAGACGATCACGGCGGTGCTGCGCCCCGGGACTTCCGGAACCAGCTTGTGATCCTCCGCTCCACCGGTGCCACGTGGATTCGGACCGCCCCACCGCCGCTGTGACCGTCGGCGGTTACGAGGTGCCACGCTGCTAGCAGTGCCCGTGGCCTACACCTTCCTCGACGACCTCGGCCGCCTCTTCGCCCGCTGGTGGCACCGCGGCACCCTCAGGCACGCCCTCGTCAACCACCGCGTGCCGGAGGCGGTCGAGTAGGGTACGTGGCGCGAGGCCTTATACGAGCTCCAGGAAACGTTCGAGCTGAATGCGGGCTTCTTTGAGGATCCGAGCCAGGGTGGTTCGTTTCACGGGGCGGTGCGCCGGGACGGTGACCTTGAGGAGCTCCTCGCCCACTCGCTTCTGCAATCGGAGGTGACTGCCGCGCTGGCGAACGACTGCCCAGCCGTCTCTTTGCAGGGCGCGCACGATGCGCGTGTAGGATAGGCTCGGTGCTCTTGTCACACCACGAGCTCTCGGACTTGGGCGCTCTCGCCGAAGACCAGATCGTCGTCCACCGGTTCCAGGTAGAGCTCTATGGCCTCGCGGATGTTCGCTAGAGCCGCTTCCGCCGTCTCGCCTTCGCTGATGCAGCCCGGAAGCGCGGGCACATATACCGTGTAGCCGCCCTCATCGCTGGGCTCCAGTACTACCTTCAGGGTCATGGCGCCTCCTGCTCTTGCCGAACTCAACTCCAGTATACGGTGGCGGTCCCCGTGCTGCACACGCTCCTGGCCGACCTGGGTCGCCTCTTCGCCCGCTGGTGGCGCCGCGGCACCCCCCAGCACGCGCTCATCAATCACCGCGTGCCGGAGGCGGTGGAGTAGGCGCCCCGCAGATGCGTCACCCGCCGGCCGGCGGGCCCTTCCGCAAAGTTAAGCGCCCCCTTCGCTTTTTCTTCGACGAAAAGTGAATGCCAGGTGGGCCGCGCCTATTGCAATGGCAGAGAAAGAGGCTCACAATGCGGGATGGTGGCACAAAGTGGGGGATTTTCCCCCCATGTTGTCCCCAAGTGGTGAGAAGTGGTTACAGACCGAGTTCAGGACGCCCTGCCCGCCCCGCCGAGGATCATTTCCACGGCCAGAGTGGATGCCAAAGGGCGGCTGAACATTCCTTCGGCCTTCCTCCCCTTCATGCGCGCCTGCCCTGAGCAGAGGTTCTTCGTCACCAGCCTGGACGGGCGGATCGTGCGCATCTACTCCGCGGCGATTTGGGAAGGCAACGAGTCCTTCTTCGAGAACTGCGTAGAGAATCCCAAGGCGGCCGAAGACATCGCCTTCTGGGCCAAGGCCCGGGGCGACTACAGCACGCTGGACAAGGAAGGGCGGATCCTGTTGCCGCCCACCCTGAGGAGGGAGCTGGGGGTGGAAGGACAGCAGGTTTGGGTCGGTGTCCACAAGAGCGCCATCGAGGTCTACAGCCAGGCCGTCTATCAGGAGCGCATGCGCCGCGCGGCGGACGGCCTGGAGGAGAAGCTGGAAGCGCTGCGCAAGCTGGGGCTGAAGTAGCGATGTATGCACGTGCCGGTACTGCTGCGCGAGACCCTGGAGCTGCTCGCTGTGCGTCCCGAAGGGGTGTACCTGGACTGCACCGCGGGGCTGGGCGGGCATACCGCGGCCCTCGCCGAGCGGCTCACCAGCGGGCTGGTGATCGCCAGCGATCGGGACGGGGAATCGCTGGAACTGGCGCGGCAGAACACCACCGTCTGGGCCGGACGGATTCGCTACCTGAAAGCGGCTTTTTCGGAATTGCCTGTGGCGCTGGCCGGGTTGGGCTTGGGCCCGGTGAGTGGACTTCTGGCAGACCTGGGGCCCAGCCGTCATCAGTTGTTGACGCCGGCGTACGGCATGAGTTTGTCGGCGGATGGTCCGCTCGACATGCGCATG
>CAZIRH010000545.1:0-2937 GCA_964541065.1 uncultured Solibacteraceae bacterium | reverse complement strand
CGCCCGCCACCAGCTCGTAGATGAGCCCGCAGGCGGCGATCAGGAAGACCGAGAGAAAGAGTGCGGCGGACAAGCGTCAGCCGTGCACCGCGGCCGCAATGATGATGCACATGCCGAGGGACACGGCCCCCACCAGGATGGCCAGCGCCAGGTTCTTCTCCTCGACGATCTCCTTCCAGAGCGCGTAGGGCGTGAGCTGGTCCACGATCCAGAAGACCACCGCAAAGATGACGATGCCCAGCACGGAGTACAGCAGGGCGTTGAGGATGTAGCCGGGATGGAAATCAGTCATGTGTTTTCTCCCTCACTTACCTCGAAAGACGCGGGGAAAGTAGCCGTAGTGCGAGCGGTACGCTCCGGGGTTGTCGCGCACCGACTTGGGGACGTCCTTGACCTCGTTGACGCGCAGCAGGCTCCAGCCGCGGTACTCGGCCAGACTGGTCAGGCCCAGCAACGCCAGGCCGTATACCAGGTAGAAGGGATGCTTGATCATTAGTCGTCTCCGGAATCGCCGTCGTCCGAGCCGGTGCTGGCGTAATCGCTCTCCTGCCACCGCCGCTGGCTGAAGACGACCGCGCGGATGGAGGTCACCACGGGCGGGATGAGCAGCAGGCCCGCGGCCATCCACAAGAAGCTGAGCGAAGGCACGTCGCGGCGCACCGTCAGCTCGTAGCGCATGCCGGAGGCGCCCGCATTCATCTCCGGTTCCACGCGCAGGTAGTAGCGCCCCGCCGGCACGGCCGGGATGACCGCCGTGTCTTTGGGACCGCCCTCGGTCCACGCACCGTCGCTGTCGCTCCCGTAGTAGTGGCTGACCTCGCGACCGAAATCGTAGGCCTGGCCGGTGTCCGCGTTGATCAGCGCGAAACTGAAGTACGCCCAGTTGTTGGCCAGATCAGTCGAGGCCGTCACTGCCACGTTCGAGGTCCGGCCCTTCAGCTCGAAGACGTCGGTGACGAAGGAAGCCTCCGCCCCAGCGCGCGGCGAGAAGCTGTACGACTCGCGGAAGACTCGCTGCCGCCCCGAGAAGGTGAAAAAGGCCAGCCCCACCGCCACCAGCAGCAGCGTCAGAATCCCGTAGAGCGCCCAGGCGCTGCCCACTTTCCCCGCGTAGGGCGAGGGCTGGTTGGCGAACACGCCTCTGGCCGGCGGCGGGCTGCCGGGAAGCTGGAAGGCCTCCCACACCCGCCCGCCGCTCATGTACTCGCCCAGCGACCAGACCGTCTCCGACTCCGCGCCTTCGCGCGAGAGGATGCGCGGGGGCGAGATGAAATCCATCGTCGCGACCTGGTCGCCCACCTGCGCCTGCCAGGGGAATTCGCCCAGCACGTAGGTGGTCTCCGCGGTGGCCGTCTGGTAGTGGTTGTACCTCTCGCCGAGCAGCTTGGCCACGGGGCGCTGGCCGCTGGTATCCACCTCGGGCAGGTTCCTCAGGGTGACTACGTCGTTCCAGTGCCCCTGATACTCCGTCAGGTAGCGGAAGCCTTTGTAGGGGTTGAACAGAAGGTACTCCGACCAACTGAACTGCTCGCCGTCGGCCGTGATGGTGCGCACCTGGAAGCCCACCACCTCGTAGGGGTCCCCGCGCAGCTTGCCGCGCGTGCCCAGGGGAATGAGCGGTTCGAGGCGCACGCGCGCCTGAAATTGCTGGAGCACCTGGAGGTTCGGGTCCTTGGCGTCCAGGATCGACAGGCAGTTGGCGCACACCACCGACAAGGTGTGCTGGAAGGCCCGGATGGTGACCGCAGCCCCGCAACTGGGGCAGTTTAGCGCTTTGACCTGGGCCGGCGCGCTCATCAGCTCCACCCCTCGAATTGCCGCAGGTTCTTCAGACGCAGGTCGTCGAAGCTGACCGCCTCACCCAGAAACAGCAGCGGCTCCGCTTCGCTGTAGTCGATGGTCGCGAAGCGCGCGTCGCGCGTGCGCAGGTCGGCGAACAGCGTCTCGGTCTTGTCCCAGTACTCGAAAGGCAGCTCGCCCTCCACGCCCCGGTACCGCGCCCGCGTCAGCACCGTCACCTCGTGGAGCACGCCGTTCAGCAGCAGTTGCTGGCCGGGCCGGATCTGCCCGGCCGGGGGCAGGTCCTGGTGCGGCGCCAGGAAGGAGACGGCGTATTCCGCCTGGGCGTCGGAGAGCCACCCGCTCCCTCCGTCGTTGAACACCACGTGCCACTCGTTCCAGCCGCCCCGCTCGTACTCGTAGAGGATGCGCCCCACCACCACGAACGCCTTGTTGCGGTGGATGCCCTCGGTGCCGAGCTGGATGGGCGAGCTGTCCGGCGGCAGGTCCGCCACCACGCCCACGCGCTCCAGATTCACGTCCCGCCGCACCAGGATCGAGCGGCAGAACTCGCAGGTGGTCTGTACCGCGCTAGACCACCGAAACCGGACGGGCGCTCCGCAGTTCGGGCAGTTGACTACAGGCTGGCTCATGATCGTAGGGGCGCTCCAGCCGCCGGACGCTGACCTCGCGGGCGGCGAACTCCTGCCGGAGGTGCGACAGGAAATCCCACTCCGGCCGCGGCCGGCAGCAAAACAGGTTCAAACACAGCGAGCCGTATTCAGGGAAAGTATGACAGGCCAGGTGGGATTCGGCAAGCAGGCACAGGCCGGTCACGCCGCCGGCGCCGGCGAAGCGGTGCCACAGCGTCTCCCGGATCGGGTGCAGGCCCAGGTCGTCGATGAGGCGGGCGAACAGGCCCTCCAGCCTGGCCGCATCCGCCAGCGCGGCCGGGGAGCAGCCGCGCGCATCGACCACCCACTCGACGCCGCTCACGATTGGGCCCCGCCGCACTCCGGGCAGAACCTGGCAGCACGCGGGATCGTCTTGCCGCAGGCCATGCAGAACTTCGTCTCACCGGCTGCCGCCGCGCCCGCCACCGCTCCCACAGCGCCCGCCGCGCCTGCCGCAGGCGCTTCTCCGCCGGGGGCCGAAGGC
>CAZIRH010000544.1:0-2937 GCA_964541065.1 uncultured Solibacteraceae bacterium | reverse complement strand
CCAGCCGATCCAGCGGTCGCGGGCCGCCATCCGCCAGGCCGGCGAGGCCCACAACGGGCAGGCCAGCACAGGCGCGGGGGTTGGGCCCCGGCCGCCGGTAGGGTCGGGGTCGGGGACCTCAGCGCGGCGGCCCCGAAAAGCAAATTCCTGTCAGCTCACACCCCCCCCCGCTCTGGACTGGCGGCACACCGGAGCAGGCGAAGGTCAGCGGCACGGTCAACGTCAACACGGGCGCGGTATCGCTCACGATCGCCGAGGAAATGCCCGGCGCGCCGGTCAAGACTTTCACCGGCACGCTGAATGCCGACAGCACGCGGCTGACCGGCAGCCTGTCCGGCGTGGAGCAGTTGACGTGTGTGAGGCAGTGAGGAATGCAGTAGTAGGAATCGGGGCAGTGGAGCCACTGCCCCGAGGAGGAAACATGAACACGCTACGCAGCATCGTTCTCCTGTGTGTGGTTGCGGCGCTGGTGACAGAGTGCAACCCTGCGATGACGCTGGCGCCACTCCCCGCGGCCCCCCCGCCGGACGTGATCGCGCGGGCCGCGACGCTCAAGCCGATGGACATGTTGCAGAGTCCGCTCCTGGGCGGGCTGGCTGATTGGGAGCGGGCCGTGTTGAATAAGCTGCTTCAGGCCGCGCGCACTATGGACGCGGCCTTCTGGCAGCAGGTGGACCCCGATGGCGAGGCGATCTTCCGCAGCCTGGCCGGCGCCGCGACCGCGCCGGAGAAAGCCGCCCGCTTCCTGCTGGATGCCAACTATGGCCGCTGGGATCGGTTCCAGGAGTTCGCGCCGTTTATGGGCAACCTGCCGCGGCCGGCCGGCGGCTACGTCTACCCGCCGGACCTGACGAAGAAGGAACTGGACGCGTACCTGGTCGCGCACCCCGACCAAAAGGACGCGCTGCTCGATCCGTTCACGGTCGTGCGCCGCGCCGGCGACCGGCTGGTGGCCGTGCCCTATCACAAGGCCTACGCCGCATATGTGCTGCCCGCGGCCGATCTGCTGGACGAGACCGCCACGCTCAGCCGCAACGAATCGCTGACGAACTATCTGCGCTTGGAAGCCCAAGCGCTGCGCACCGACGACTACTTCGCTGCCAACATGGCCTGGTTGGATCTGAACGCCAACCTGGACGTGAGCATTGGCCCGCATGAGACGTATGACGACCAGCTTACCGGTCAGAAGGCGTTCTACAAGGCCAACGTGCTGATCGTGGATCGGGCAGCCGGCGGCCGGCTGGCGAAGTTCATGGCGACCGTGCCCGCGCTGCAAGCCAACCTGCCCGTGCCGCCCGCTTTCCGCCCCGACCAGGCCGGCACCATGACGCCTTTGGAGCTGGCGGACGACGTCTACCGCAGCGGGCAGAGCCGCGCGATCATGGAACCGGTCGCGTTCAGCCTGCCCAACGATCCGAAGGTGTGGGAAGCCAAGGGCGCCAAAAAGGTGATGATGCGCAACTACCTCGAGGCGCGCCGCACGATCGTGCTGACCCCGCTGGTGCACGCGATCGTGGACGAGCAGACCGCGCAACTGATGGACGCCGAGACCTACTTCAACTGGGTCCTGCTGCACGAGGTCACGCACACGCTGGGGCCGCGCACGGTGAAGAAGGACGGCCAGGACGTCACCATCTGCCAGGCGCTCGGCCAGAACTACTCGCCCATCGAAGAAGGCAAGGCCGACATCGGCGGGCTGTATAACGTCCCCTACCTGGGCGAGCAAGGGATCATTACCGGCACGCTGGCGTCGCACTATGCCGGCTTCCTGGCGGAATCGCTGCGTTCCATCCGTTTCGGGCCAGGGTCGGCCTATGGGCTGATCCGTTCGGCCGCGTGGAACTTCTTCGTCGAGCGGGGCGCGCTGCGCTTCGAACCGGCCCGCGGCCGCTTCATCCTGGATGTGGAGCGCATGACCGCCGCGGTGAAGGAACTGGCCGCGACGCTGATCACCATCGAGGGGCAGGGGGATGCGGAGGCCGCGGCCGCGTTCCTCGCCAAGTACGCGCCCGTCAAGCCCGAACTTCAGAAGCTGCTGGACAAGGCCGGCGAGACGGTGCCGATTGAGTTCGTGCCGATCTACGCCCACCCTGCGGGCACGACGTCCTCGTCGGCGCTGTCCGCCGCGGCCAAAGACGCCGGGCAGGCGGTCGTCTACCCTGCCAAAGATGCGGCCCTGGCGGGCGCTGCCCCTGCGGGCAAGACGCCGTTGAAGGACGCGCTGCCGACCCTGGAACCGAAGGCAGTCTGGGAGAACTTCTATGTCTTGACCCAGATTCCGCGGCCCTCGCACCACGAGGCGCAGGTCAGCCGCTTCGTGGCCGACTTCGGCAAGAAGCTGGGCCTGGAGAGGACGGTGGACGAAGTCGGCAATGTGCTGATCCGCCAGCCCGCGACGCCGGGGATGGAGCAACGCCAGGGGGTCGTCTTCCAGGCGCACATGGACATGGTGCCGCAGAAGACGCCGGACAAGATGCACGACTTCGAGAAGGACCCGATTCAGGCGTATGTCGAAGGCGGCTGGGTGAAGGCCGACCGCACGACCCTCGGCGCGGATGACGGCATCGGCGTCGCGACGATCATGGCGATCCTGCAAGCCAAAGACCTGGCGCACGGCCCCATCGAGGCGTTCTTCACCGTGGATGAGGAAGATAGCTTCAGCGGCGTCAACGCCTTGAAGCCGGGCGCGTTGAAGGGCAACGCCTTCATCAACGTGGATTGGGAGACCGAAGGCTCGTTCGCCATCGGCAGCGCGGGCGGTGTGTATGTGGATGGCAAAGCCACCTACACGGAGGAAAAGACGCCCGCGGGCATGGCCGCCTACACGCTGGAAGTCAAAGGGCTGCAAGGCGGCCATTCGGGCATGGACATCGCCAAAGGCCGCGGCAGCGCCAGCAAGCTGTTGGCGCGGCTGTTGTGGAGCGCCGGGCCACGGTT
>CAZIRH010000543.1:0-2941 GCA_964541065.1 uncultured Solibacteraceae bacterium | reverse complement strand
CCCGATAGCGCAGCAGCGGTTCGGAAGGCGAAGGCGGCAGCGTGCTATGGACGTAGGTGCCGCCGAAGCGCGGCGAACTCTCCAGGCGCTTGAGCATCTCCACCACCGGCGGGCCGGACTCCGCCCCCACCACCATGTCCAGAGAGATCTCGTTCTGGGCGTTCACCTGGGGCCGTACGGCAAACAGCCGTACGTTGTGCGGCATGACCTTCTCCAGGTCGTCGAAGATCTTGGTCCAGGAGATCCCCTTGCGGTACAGCAGGTTGTTGAGGAAGCGGCTGCGCTCGAGCACCTCGGCGTTCTCCCTCTGGCGCAGCGCGGCCTCCAGGCGGGTCTGCTCGGCGGCCAGGCTGCGAAGCTGGGTCCGCAGCCGCTCGATGGCGCGGCTGGTCTCGGCAGCGCGGCCGCGCTCGCTGAGCGCCAGCCCCACCAGCATCGCGAGCACGCCCACCAGCACGACGGCGATGGCGCCGGCGACCACCAGCGCGGGCCGGTCCCGGCGGAAGGGCTCGCTGGCCAGGTTGATGGGCACGCGGCCGTACATCAGGATTCCTCCACCGACTCCAGGCAGCCCAGCAGCCCGGCGTTGTGGGCGGCCACCGCGCCATAGCGCGAGCGCAGCGGCTCGGCCGCCAGGTTCCACTCCGCTTCCAAGGTCTCCCGCAAATCGGCCTCCACGCCGTCCAGGCCGCAGGTCAGCAGGCGCTGGGGCCGGGCCGCCAGGTTATCCTCCGCGTAGGCAAAGGTCGGATAGAGATGTTCCAATATCTCTTCGGCCGTGCCCTCGGCCAGCTCGATGGACCGCAGCAGCTTCAGCGCGCCGCCCTCCACCAGCGACAGGGTGAGCACCCGCCCACTCAGCTTGACCAGCACCGCCGGGGCCTTGCCGCGCACCAGGTTCAGGGCCGCCAGCGTCGAGGTCGTCACCAGCCCCGGGTGGTACCCGGCCGCCCGGAACGCCGCCTCATAGCGAGCCACGACTTCCAGCGGCGCCACCGCCGCCACCACGTCCACGCGCCCGCCGCCGGCGGCCTGCGGGTAGTAACTCAGGGCCGAGGCGTCCAGATCGAAGGGCAGACTCTTGCGCAGCCGGAAGCGCACCAGCGAAAGCTGCTGGCCGGCCTCGGAGGGGAAAGCGTCGAAGTCCAGCACGGTCACCCGCACGCCGCCGTCCGGCAGGATCAGGACCGCGCGCTGGCGCTTGCGGCTCTCGAGGGCCGGGGCCAGCGCGCGCACCCGCGCGGCCAGCTCCTCCAGCCGCAGCACGTTGTCGCGCAGCGGGGAGACCGAGAGCACATCCGGCTCCAGCGGCTGGAAACCGAACTGCCGCGGATGCCCCGTGCGCACCATGGCCACTCCGGCTTCCGACAGCTCGAAGATGTGCCCCGGCGGCGGATCCTTCAGCAGACTGCTCCACCCTCCGTGTGCCGGCATAGCGCTTCCTCAGCCTTCGATGAAGGTGATTTTATTGACCTCCTTAAGAGTAGTCACACCATGGCGCGCCTTCTCCAGCGCGCACTCCCGCAGGAAGGTCATGCCCTCCTCGCGCGCCGTCCGCTTGATCTCCGAGGTGGGCCGCTTGTCCAGGATCATCTCCCGGATGCGCTCGCTCAGGTCCAGCAGCTCGGTGATGGCGGTGCGGCCCCGGAAGCCCGTGCCGCCGCACTCGAAACAGCCCTGGCCTTCATAGAAGACGACCGGCCGCCACTCGGCCAGGTCCAGGCCGCTCTCCGTCAGGTAGGCGTCCGGATACTCCACTGGCCGCTTGCAGTAATCGCAGATCACCCGCACCAGCCGCTGCGCCAGGATGCAGTTGAGCGCCGAGACGAAGTTGTAGGGCTCCACCCCCATGTTGAGGAACCGCCCCAGCACGTCGAACACGTTGTTGGCGTGCACGGTGGTGAACACCAGGTGGCCGGTGAGGGCCGCGTTGATGGCGATCTGCGCGGTCTCCTGGTCGCGGATCTCCCCCACCATCACCTTGTCGGGGTCGTGCCGCAGAATCGACCGCAGGCCCCGCGCAAACGTGAGACCCTTCTTTTCGTTCACCGGGATCTGGGTGATGCCCTTGATCTGGTACTCGACCGGGTCCTCGATGGTGATGATCTTGTCTTCGTCGTTCTTGATCTCGCTCAGCGCCGCGTAGAGCGTGGTGGTCTTTCCGGAGCCCGTCGGACCCGTCACCAGAACCATCCCGTACGGCTCCTTGATGTAGCGCCGGAACTTGGTCAGATCCTCCTCTCCGAAACCGACCACGTCCAGTGTCAGCTTGGAGAACTTCTCGCTCATCGACTCCTTGTCGAGCACCCTCAGAACGGCGTCTTCGCCGTAGATGGTCGGCATGATCGAGACGCGGAAGTCGATCAGCCGGTTCTTGTAGCGCACCCGGAAACGACCGTCCTGGGGGATGCGCCGTTCGGCGATGTCCAATTCCGACATCACTTTAATGCGGGAAATTATAGTGGAATGCCAATCCTTGGCGATCGGCGGCATGGCGTAATGCAGCACGCCGTCGATGCGGTACTTGATCGCCACTTCCGCGTCCCGCGTCTCGATATGGATGTCCGAGGCCCGCCTCTCGAGAGCGTTGAAAATGGTCGTGTCGACCAGTTTGATCACCGGAGCGATGTCGCTGTCCGCCGTCAGCCGGTCGATCGAGAGCGTCTCGTCCTGGCTGTCCTCATCGCCGATGACGTCGAGCGCAAAGCCCTCGGTGACCTCCTCGAGCACGCGCTGGGACTGCTCGGTCTTCTTGAGCAAGTCGGAAATCTGCGACAGCGTGGCCACCTTGACGCGCAGCTTCTTCTCGAGCAGGATCGACAGTTCATCGATCAGATTCAGATTCCGCGGGTCTGCCAGCGCGATCTCAAGTGTCCCATCATCAGCTTTTAACGGGACAAAATTGTATCGAAACATGAGATCGACCGGAATCGATCGGAAC
>CAZIRH010000542.1:0-2981 GCA_964541065.1 uncultured Solibacteraceae bacterium | reverse complement strand
GCTTGCGCCGGGGCGATCTGGGCGCACGGGCCGCGGGATATCCACGAGCCCGCCACGGCGGCGCAGGCGCTGCGCCCCTTCGGCAAGTACGCTTTTGTGCTGTTCAGCGCCGGCTTGTTCAACGCTTCGCTGTTCGCCGCCTCGATCCAGCCACTCTCGACCGCCTACTCGGTGTGCGAGGGCCTGGGCTTCGAGTCCGGGGTGAACAAACGCTTCGGCGAGGCGCCCATTTTCTACTGGCTGTACACGCTGCTGATCGCCATCGGCGCCAGTCTGGTGCTGATCCCCGGCTTCCCGCTGGTGCGCATGATCCTGCTGTCGCAGGTGCTGAACGGCATCCTGCTCCCCGTGATTTTGATCTTCATGGTGCGGCTGATCAACAAGCACGAGCTGATGGGTCAGTGGACCAACTCGCGCTTCTACAACACCGTGTCCTGGACCGCGGTGGTGGTCATGATCGGCCTGACCCTGGCCCTGGTCTCCATCAGCCTGCGCGATGTGTGGGGAGGGTGAGCGGGCCGCTGCCCCAACGCGCGCCCCTGCTCGAAACTCACGGCCGCGTCACCCCGGGTCTGCTCCTCGAGCAGCCACTTCACCGCAAAACCGCTCTGGTAGGTGTAGGGTTCGGGATTCGCCAACACGGAGTATGGCAAAAGTTGCTATGCTGGCAGAAAATGAAAGCTATCACCCGCTGCTTCGTGACGACCATCGTCGCGCTTCTGCTCATCTCGAATGCCTTCCCCCAGTCGCCTGACGCCGCCCGCGAGAAACGCATCGCCTGGTGGCGCGAGGCGCGCTTCGGGATGTTCATCCACTGGGGGCTGTACGCCACCCCCGCCGGCGAATGGAAAGGCCAGGCCATCCCCGGCATCGGCGAGTGGATCATGAATCGGGCCAAGATCCCCGTGCGGGAGTACGAGCTCTTGGCGCGGCAATTCAACCCGGTGAAGTTCAACGCCGAGGAATGGGTCAAGCTCGCCAAGGCCGCGGGCCAGAAGTACATCGTCATCACGTCCAAGCACCACGACGGATTTGCCATGTACCACTCGCGCGTGTCGCCCTACAACATCGTGGATGCCACGCCGTTCCGCCGCGACGTGATGAAGGAACTGGCCGAGGCCTGCCGCCGGGAGGGCCTGCGGCTGTGCTTCTACTACTCCCAGGTGCAGGACTGGCACCACCCCGACGGAGTGGGAAACACCTGGGACTACGACGAATCCAAGCAGAACTTCGCCCGCTACTTCACCGAGCTGGCCAAGCCGCAGGTGCGCGAGATTCTCACCCAGTATGGCCCCCTGGGGCTGATCTGGTTTGACACCCCGCGCAACATCAGCCGTGAGGACAGCCTCGAACTGGTCAACCTGGTGCACACGCTCCAGCCCGGCTGCCTGGTCAACGGGCGCGTGGGCAACGACGTGGGCGACTACCGCTCGATGGGCGACAACCAGATCCCGGTCAATGTTCTGAACTTCGACTGGGAGACGCCCGTCACGCTCAACGACACCTGGGGCTACAAGCAAGACGACCACAACTGGAAATCCACCCAGACGCTGATCCGGCAGCTTGTGGACGTGGTGAGCAAGAACGGCAACTACTTGCTCAACGTCGGCCCCACCGCCGAGGGTGTCATCCCGCAGCCGAGCGCCGACCGGCTGCTGGAGGTGGGCCGCTGGCTGAAGGTCAACGGCGAGGCCGTCTACGGGGCGAAGCCCAGCCCGTTCCCATACGAGTTCGAGTGGGGCTCCCTCACCAGCAAGCCGGGCAAGTTGTACCTGCACATCATCGACTGGCCGCCGAAGGGTGAGTTTGCCCTGTACGGCGTAGGCGGTAAGGTGCGCAGTGCCCGCCTGCTGGCGCGGCCCGAGGCGGTCTTGAAGTTCTCGCAGCGTCGCCGCGGCGAGCGCGACGAGCTGCGTCTCCAGCTTCCGGCGCAGCCGCCGGACAAGGACGTCTCCGTGGTGGCCCTCGAGATGGAGGGCGAGGCGTCGTTCGAGCGCGGGCTGATCCAGCAGCCGGACGGGAAGGTCACGCTGTCCTGCGCGTTCGCTCATTTGGGGAGCGCCCCCAAGCTCAGCATTGACAACCGCGGCGTGGCTACCCGCTGGTTCGAGGCGGGCCAGGAACTGCGCTGGGACTTCACCCTGTACCAGCCGGGAACCTATCGGGTGGAGCTGCTCACCAGCGAGGCGCGCAGCTCATTTGCGGGCGCCGACTGGGAGGGCGGGCACCTGGTCAAAGTGTCCGTCGCCGGGCAGGAGCTGGAAGGCAAAGTAGAGGACCAGGGACGGCAGGTCAACGCGCGCAACCCGCGCTGGCGCGACGTGCGGTCTGGCGTAGGGCAGATCCGCATCGCCCAGCCGGGCCGGGTTACCCTGGCCCTCAACGCCCTTACGGTCCAGAGCGAGAAGAAGCTCGGCTTCAGCCTGCGCGCCGTCCAGTTGGTTCCGGCGGCCGCAAGGTGAGGGACGCGCCCTGAACAGACGCTAGTTTCTCGCCGCTGCGGCCGCGGTGTCAGGCGGCCGTGCGGCCCCGCGAACCCGCCGCCCTAACGTGGTCCTAATCATCACCGACGACCAGGGCTGGGGCGACCTCAGCCTCCACGGCAACCAGTGGATCCGCACGCCCAATATGGACCGCATCGCCCGCGAGGGCGTCGAGTTCACCCAGTTTCACGTCGCCCCGGTGTGCTCGCCCACCCGCTCCAGCCTCCTCACCGGGCGCTACAACTACCGCACCGGCATCGTGGACACCTTCCTCGGCCGCTCCCTGATGCACCCCGACGAAGTGACGTTGGCCGAGATGCTGGGCGAGGCGGGCTACCGCACCGGCATCTTCGGTAAGTGGCACCTGGGCGACAACTACCCCATGCGGCCCATCGACCAGGGCTTCCACCAGGCCGTCGTGCTCAAGGGCGGAGGCTTGGGACAGCCTTCCGACTTCCCCGGCGGCGGCGGCTACTTCGACCCTATCCTGCTCCACAA
>CAZIRH010000541.1:0-2981 GCA_964541065.1 uncultured Solibacteraceae bacterium | reverse complement strand
GGCAGTTTTTGGTTTCCGATCGTTTTACGGGAGCTCGGAACCCGGCACGCCTCTTGGCATCAGGATCAATCCCGTCGAATCCGTTGCGCCCCCTCAGCCAGTATTCTACCAGAAGTGGCAGGATCTCGATAGCCGAGTCTGCCCGGTTGCTGTAGGATCTAGGGAAAGGAGATCTGATGCACGCACATAGCCGCCGCGGTTTCCTCCGGGAGGTGCTCGGTCCGGTCTGGGTGGGCGCCTCCGTGCTCGAACAGGCCGTCTTCCGTGCCGCGCACGCCCGGGCTCAGGCCCCCGCCGCCCCGTCCAACCTCTTCGAGCTGGAGAAGGTGGCCGACGGCATCTACGCCGCTGTCGCGCGACCGGCCGCGTTAATCAACTGCAACGCCGCCATTATTGAGAACGCCGCCGACGTGCTCGTCGTGGACACCCACTCGAAGGGCTCGGCGGCCGCCGCCCTGGCGGCGCAGATCCGCAAGGAGATCACCGCCAAGCCGGTCCGCTACGTGGTCAACACGCACTTCCACTGGGACCACACCCAGGGGAACCAAGTGTACAAGAAGCTGAATCCGAACCTCCAGATCATCTGCAGCACCGCCACGCGCGACCTCATCGCCGAACTCGGCGCAAAGCGGCTGAAAGACGCCTTCGAGCAGTTGCCCAAGGCTCTGGAGGGTAATAGGGAACGGGCAGCCAAAGCCCAGTCCGCCCAGGTGAAGGCCTTCTACGAGCGCATGGTCAAGGAGACACAGGCCTACCTGGTGGAAATGCGCGACTGGACGCCCGAGCTGCCCAACCTGACCTTCGGCCAGCACTTGGTCATCCACGACAAGGCGCACGAGCTCCACCTGGCGTTCCGGGGGCGGGGCCACACCGCCGGTGACATCGTGGTCTGGTGCCCGCAAAAGAAGGTGCTGGCCAGCGGCGACCTGCTGCACGGCTTCCTCCCTTACATCGGCGACGGCTACCCGAGGGAGTGGCCGGCCACCTTGAAGTCTTGCGAGGACTTTGACTTCCAGCACGTCATCGGTGGGCACGGCGGTGTGCAGCACACCCGGGAGCGGCTCCCCCAGATGACGGCCTACCTCAGTGAGCTGACCGAGGCGGTAGCGAAGGGCAAGCAGGCCGGGCGCACCGTGGGAGAGCTCCAGGCCGCGATCACCCCAGCCAGCGTGAAGTCGCTCGAGAGCGGTGGGTACGGGCGCTGGGTGGGCGGCAACTTGGTGAGCTACTACATGGAAGTCGGGCCGGTCACCCCTGAGCAGGCCCTGGCCGCCGGGGTGCGCAGCAACGTGGCCGACACATTCAGGGCGCTGGACCGAACCTGATCCGTCATGGCCGCCACCGAAGTTAGTCCCGTCACCGAAACCCGCGAGCGCGACCGACTGGCGCCGCTTTACAGCGTGGTCCTGCTGGACGACAGCGACCACAGCTACGACTACGTGGTCGAGATGCTCCAGAAGCTGTTCCTGATGTCGGAGGCGGAGGCGTTCGCCCACGCCGTCGAGGTGGACACCACGGGGCGCACGGTGGTGATCACGTGCGAGTTGCCCCAGGCTGAGTTTGCCCGCGACCAGATCCAGGCCTACGGGGCGGACCCGCGACTGCCGCAATCCAAGGGTTCGATGACGGCGATTATTGAGCCGGCGGCGGGGCAGTAGGGGCCGACCACGCCCGGCCCGCTGGCCTCACGAGCCCTCAGCCCAGGGAATCCAGCACGCTGGACAAGCGGGCGCGCAGGGCCTCCGGCTGAGCGTCGAAGCGCCGCTGGCCGCGCTCCGGCAGAGCGGCGCGCACCTCCTCGAGGGTCCACGGGCGCGCTGAAGGGACGACCTCGAAGCCCAGCGTATCGGCGAGCCGGCAGGCCAGGGTGACCACCGACAACAGGCCGAAGCTGTCCGGCAGCGTCTCCTCATGGTGACGGGCGGCGATTTCCCAGTACTCTTCGGGCAACTGCCACTCCCTCAGGAGCCACTCGCCGGCCTCGCAGTGGTCGATATCGAACAGGTCGCGTTCGGCGCCGAGCAGGTCAAAGGAGTTCTCCTCGCTCACCACGAGCGCGTTGGCGTACTGAGCGGGATACGCCACCAGAATACCCAGCCGCCCCACGTCGTGGAGCAGGCCCGCGGTGAAGGCCCGGTCACCGGACAGTGAGCAGGCCGAAGCCAGCTCCTCGCTCAACAACGCCGTGGTCAGGCTGTGGCGCCAGACGCGGCGCAGCACCTCGACGCGCAGAGCCGCCCGCAGGTAGGAGCCCAGGGCCACCGTGAGCGTGAGGGCCCGGACGCGGTCCACCCCCATGACCACCACGGCGTGCTTGACGGTCTCCACCTTGGACATCAGCCCGAACAGGGCCGAGTTGGCGGCGCGCAGAATGCCGCCCGAGAAAGCGGCATCGGCGCGGATCAGCTCCACCACCTGGTGTAGGGGGACATCCTCTCTGGCCAGCAGTTGCAGCACCCGCGTGGCGATGGCCGGAAACGGCGGCAAATCGCGCAAAGCCCAAGGTTTGTGCGGGACAGCCGGGGGCTCGCGGGCGGCCACGGCGTGGTCTGTCTCCATACCCCATATCTATCGACACGGGGCCAGAGGGCTTTAGAGCGCCGGCAGGCGGCTCAGCTCTCGAAGGCCCGCCGGGAGGCGTCGAAGCGGATGCGCCGCCCGGTACGCAACGCTTCCGTCGCCATGCACAGGGTGACGTTGGTGGATTGGCCCATCTCGACGGTGGCGTTGGGGTCTTTGCGGGAGCGGATGCACTCCATGCCGCGCCGGACGCCGATCACCGTGCAGTCGATTTCGCTGGCCCGGTAGACCACCTCTTTGATCACCGAGTTGAGGCCCGGCACATCGCCGCCTCCAGTCAAAATTCCAATGTGTTTCCTGGCCATTCGTGCTCTTGAATGTTTTGAAGGAAGTCCCTCTGATTATAGCGATCGGGTCGGGTGACCGGGATTGCGCCCGGTCACCCTCCCACACCACCGGAC
>CAZIRH010000540.1:0-2982 GCA_964541065.1 uncultured Solibacteraceae bacterium | reverse complement strand
GGGCAAGGATGTATTGTGCATCGAGCCGGACCCCGAGTCGCTGGCGGCGCTGCGCCTGAACGCGGCGGGCCGGCCCGCGATCAGGGTCGTGGAGGCGGGCCTGGGGCCGGGCGGCCGGCTGGTCCTGGCCAACGAGGCCCGGCGCTCGCTGTCGCGGCTGTGGCTGCAAAACTCTAACGCGTTAGAGGGTGCGGGGCCGCTGGCCCTGCCCATGGCCGACCTGGTGCGCATGGCCGGCCCGGACCCCGCCAAGGTGTGGGTCAAGATGGACTGTGAGGGCGCCGAGGCGTGCCTGCTGAACGACCCGGCCGGCCTGGCGGCCCTGGGCCGCTGCGCCGGCCTGGCCGCCGAGATCCACCTGGCCCCCGACGGCACCATCGCCCCGAAGCTGGCCATGGCGCTGCGCCGGGCCCTGGCCGCCACCCATACCGACGTGGTGGCCCTGGACGGCCGCCGCAGCCGGCGCATCGGCAAGCTCGACCACCTGCGCCTGGCCAACTTGGCCCTGGCCCAGGACTGGCCCGCCGGCTCCGGCCTGCCGGCATCGTGGGGCAGGCTGCGCTGCGCCCTGTGCCCGGACCGCATGGCCTGCCTGGACTCGGGCAACTGGCGGCGCAACTACCCGACCATGGCGCGGCGCTGCAGCCTGGTGGCCGTCGACAATTTCATGCGGCGGCTGCCCAAGGGCGCCAAGGTGCTGGAGGTGGGGCACGGCAAGCTGCGCAGCTGCAAGCCGGCCGCCGTGGCCCATGGCCTGCATTGGCACGGCACCGACCCCTCGCCGAACGCCTGCGGGCGCGCCGACGAGCGCCTCGGCTCGGCCGAGCATATTCCCTGGCCCGCCGCCGAGTTCGCCGGCGCGCTGGCCTGCAACAGCATCGAGCACTGGCGCGCGCACAACGAGGGCCCGCGGGCCGGATTGCGCGAGATGCTGCGCGTCACGGCCCCCGGCGGCCTGTTGCACGTGGTCGTGCCCCTGGCCGACCATGGCGACCCGGTCTTCGAGCTGCCCATGGTCGGGCGCATCCACCGCCTGCTGCGGGACTGCGGCCTGGTCGACCTGGAGGTCGGCGTGCGCGGGCCCCTGAACGTGCGCGGCTGGCCATCGCTGCTGGAGGTGGTCGGCAGGCGCCCCTGATGGCTTGCCCCCGGTACGCGCCGGTGATATCTTACTCCTGTAACCGAAAGGCCGCCATGAACACGAGAGAATTTGGATACCTTGCGGGCTACCTGCGCGGGGCCATGCGGAAGGCCGCCGCGGACAACCCGATCACCGGGGCCTCCCAGGTCGCATCGGTCGGCAAGGATTTGACCGGGCTGCTCAGGTCGGCCGGGTCGGCCGCCGCCAAGCCGGGATTCCTGCCCACGGGCGTCGGCGGATGGATGCTGCCGGCTACCATGGCCGCCAACGCCGCCCAGAACATGTTCGTGAATCCAGAGGGCCAGATGAGCACCGATGTGGCGGGCAATGTCGCCGGCAACGCGAAGGCCACCATCAAGCGCATCGGCGGCAATCCGCTGCGCGGCGCATGGGAAGGCGCCAAGAATCCGTTTGGCACCCTGGCCGGCTACGGCAAGGCGTACGGCGAGACCGCCGGTGCCATGGTGGCGGCTGCGAAGGACGCGCTCTTCGCCAATCGGCGCGGGGTCGCGGCATCCCGGCGGGCCCTGGCCAAGCAGAGCAGCAAGCCCGCGGCCGCCGACCTGATCCAGGCCTTGAAGCGGCAGATGAAGTCCGGCGGCCGGTTCACTGGCAGCCGGCGCGGCAGTACGTCGGCAATCCCGACCAACATCAGCAGCGGCGCCATGGGCGTCTGATGGAGTCGACGATGAAGATGAGAGAATACGGATACCTGGCGGGCTACCTGCGCGGGGCGCTGCACAAAGTGGCCAAGGTGGGCATTAACATCCGGGAAACCGAATATGATAATGGGTTAATTATTCACGAAAACATGGAGGATACAAATCAAGCATGGGTTATAATGCCTGATGGTAGAAAAATCCAATTACCAGTGGTTAAAGGAGCCAGAGGAGAAAGCGGTTTGCGCAAGAGACTTAAAGTGCTGAGCGATATGTATCTATCAGCCGGGCGCAGTTAAAAGGCGTAACATGCTCGACAAGGCCACAGTCCAGGCGATCGCCAAGATCATGGAGGGCCAACGGGGTCCCGCGGCGGAGCTCCTTGCCCGCACGGCCGGGCACCTCGAGGAGATGAGCGACGAGGTCGTCCAGTTCTTCGTGTGGGTCTTCCTCCTGGAGCTGGACCGGCGCGGCCTAGAGGACGACTGGGCGCCCGACTGGGAGACCCTGATGGACGACGTGGACGAGACCATGGACGGGGCCAACGACGAGGCCGTGGAGGGCAAGGCCGACGACGAGCCCGGCGATGAATGGAAACAAGGCAAGGTAACGGCGTAAGCCGAAGGAGAGTAAAAGATGAGAGTCGCGACCATGAACAACCAGATCGAAGGAATGAACGCCATGGACAGGATCAACATCTCGGCGATGGCCGGCTGGCAGGCCGGATATCATGACGGCGGGCTGGTGAAGTCGGCGGATGAGCCCAAGAAGCCCGATCCGCGCGGCGTGCTTGGCGAGCCGGGGCCGGGAGGCGTCCTTGGCCAGCTGCCCAGCGCGGTAGCGGAGACCGCCGGCACGGCCGGCAGGGCCGTGCAGGAGGCTGCGACGGAGATGGCCGACCAGGCCAGGACTCCGACGGAGCGCGACATCGTCGAGACCACGACCCGGCCCGAGCAGGAGGCGAAGGTCGACGAGTACCGTCGCGGGGCGAAGCCGGCCGCGGCCGCCCGGGAGAAGCACGAGGCGAAGGTGCGCAAGGACAAGGAGCTGCGGGCCGAGATCGAAGGGCTCACCTCGGCCAAGGAGGTCGAGAAGCTGAAGAAGGGCGAGCAGATCGTGCCGGCCAGCCCGGCCGGCATCAAGGCCCGCTCCGACATCGCGGCCGCCAAGGCCGAGGCCCTG
>CAZIRH010000539.1:0-2983 GCA_964541065.1 uncultured Solibacteraceae bacterium | reverse complement strand
GAAGACGGATGTGGCCGGAGGTGGGTTCGACGAGGCCGGTCAGCATCTTGGCCGTGGTGCTCTTGCCGGCGCCGTTGGCACCCAAGTAGCCCAGGATCTCGCCGGGGCGAATCACGAAGCTCACCTGATCCACCACGGGGATGCCGCTGTAGCGCTTGGTCAACTGGTGGACTTCCAGCATGTCGGTGTAGACACCGGGCGGAAGAGGCGGGTTCCGGGGTTTGCTGCCGTCAGGAGTGCGCCGGCATGCGTGGGAGCCGGCTGGATGAGGCCCGGATGGCGGGAAGCCGACTTCTCAGGACTGATCTGTTAGAACCCCGTTCCCGGCCGACTTCCGAGTGGCCGACCACACGAGAACTATCGGCAAAACTACGGCGTCAGGCGGGATCTATTCGCCCGATAAATGACAGTCGGATTGACGTGCTCCCCTCCGTGCGCCGCCCCGGATGTTCTGGCCATACGTGACCGGCCGCCCTTCAGTTCCCCTTCCTGTCAGTATCGACGGGGCAAGCCCGCCTCATTCCTGCCGAAGTGCGGCGATCGGCTCGATCCCAGTTGCGCGCCGCGCCGGTAGGTAGCAGGCCAGCATAGTCAGGATGGCCAGCACGAGCGGCGCTCCGACCATGAGCAAGGGGCCGCTGACGGGCTGATCGAATGTCCGCGCAAGCATGTCGCTGTAAGCAGTAAGAAGACGCCACAGCGAGAACGCGCCGCCGAAACCCAACGCCGAACCCACGGCCACCAGCGCCGCCCCTTCCCTCAATACCAGCATTTGCACTTGACTGCCGCGGGCGCCAAGGGCCATCCGAATGCCGATCTCTTTGCGCCGTCGCGCCACTGCGTACGCTGTTACGCCGCCCAGGCCGATGCAGGCCAGCAGCAACGCGAGAACGCCCAGGATCACGAAGAGTGTGGACTGCCACTCGATGAAAGAGTTCCAGCGGTCGAGGTCCTCTTCGAGCGTCCTGGCGTCAAAGACCGTGAGGTCGGGATGGAGCCGTCCGAGTTGGCTCCGCACGGCGGCCGGAACGTCGCGGCCCGCTGCGCCGCGTACCAGCACAGTGATGCCTTGCGCCGGATTCTCGCGGAATACATCGGCCGTAAACGGCAGGAACATCGTGGCTACTGGTTTGGACTTCAGGAACCGGGACTTCACGTCGCGGGCAAGGCCCACCACGGTGTAGCTCGTCTCCCCCTCGTGGATACGGCGGCCAATCGGATTCTCCGAGCCGAACAACGACCGCGCGGCAGTCTGATTGAGGATCGCCGGTACGGGCGTGCCTTGTTCCGGCGCACTCCGCTGCTCTCGCGGCTCGAACTCGCGCCCACCCAGCAGAGGAGCGCCCAGAGTGGCGAAGTAGTTGGCGCCAATCCGTTCGGTGAACACCGCGTGGACCACCCGCCCGTTCGGCCCTTCTCTGTCTGAGGAGGACACGCGGGTAACGGGCGGGCTGGCCGAAAACCAAGCAAACGGCGCGGCGCCGCTCAAGGAAGCGGCGCGGATTCCGCTGACGCGCGACAACTCTTCCGGCAGGACCTCCAGGAGCCTCGCCGCCTGTCCGACCGAGTAACCGTCGCGCATCGGATCCAAGGAAACCAGGCCGAGATCCGCCATATCGAAACCCGGGCTGACGCGGGCGGCTCGCAGAAAGGCCGCTGCGACGAGGCAGGTGACCAGGACAAGCATCAGGGATGCCGCCATTTGACAAACCACGAAGAGATTCCGCAAGCCGAATCGGCCGTAGCCGCGCAGGGGCGCCTGCGCACCCTCTTTCAGGGCGCGGCCTATGTCGGTGCGGGTAGAAGACAGCGCGGGCGCCAAGCCGGAACCAACGCCCGCAACCATAGCAATGGCCAGCGTCCACCCCAGCGCCTGCAAATCGAGATGGGGATGCAATTGCACCGGAATTGGCGAAGGCACAGGCATAGACGAGAGTACGCGCATGAAGCAATAGCCCAGCGCGACGGCGATGGCCCCCCCGGTGAAGGACAGAAGCACGCTTTCCGTCAGCAACTGGCGCACTAAGCGCGGCCGGCTGGCGCCCACGGAGACACGCACGGCGATCTCCCTCCGCCTTTCTCCGCCGCGAGCCAGCAGCAGGTTTGCCACGTTTGCGCACACCAGCGCCAGGACCAGCGCCCAAAGAACCACATTGAACGTGTTTGTGAACCTTCGCTGCTCGGGAGTGGCGTACATGAACGTGCCCGCCGGCATAAGCTGCATCACCCGGTCGTGAGCGGGATTCACGCCACGCTCCCGGTCAAAATTACGGGTCACAGCGTTCATGGCGGCTTCCGCCATCGGCCGGCTCGCGCCATGTGCGAGCCGGAAAACCGCGCGGAAAATCTCGCGGTCCGGGCTATTGAGCGGGTCGCCGGCCAACTCCGGAGCAAGCGCGACGCCGCATGTCACCGGCACGAACAAATCCGCCGGGTTTCCCGGCCAGATACCCAGAAAGTCCTTCGGTCCGATGCCGACGATGGTTGCCGGCCGGCCGTTCAGCCGCAGTATGCGGCCCACCGCGTGAGTGTCCGCGCCAAGCTGCGTGCGCCAGAAGCGGTCGCTCACAACCACCACGGGAGGCATTCCGGGCCTCTCGGTTTGCGGACTGAAGAAGCGCCCAGCAGCCGGCGTTACACCCAATGTGGAAAAATACTCGGGCGAAACCAAGTGTCCGTAGAACCGTTCGGCTCTTACGCTTCTGTCCGCTGTAAAGGCCACGGCGAATGGCACTGGCCCAAGAAGAACCGTAGCCGCCGCCACCGCTTGGCGCTGATCCCGATAGCGCTCGAAGTATGGGTACGAAACCGTGCTCCAACGGAAGGTCGCCAGCGCCGCGGGATCGCGCATGCCTGAAGGGGCCCCAACGATGGATTGAATCTCGCTGCGGACCGCGGAGCACATGCCGATGCCGATGGCCACTGAAAGCACGGTCACGGACGCAAACCCCGGCGACTTGGCAAGTACTCGCAACGCGTATAG
>CAZIRH010000538.1:0-2986 GCA_964541065.1 uncultured Solibacteraceae bacterium | reverse complement strand
TCATTGATCGGCTGGAAGGTTTTCTGTGTGTCGGCGATCTGTATATATTGTTTCGCAGCAGTCGTCGGGAACGTGTTGTTGTAAGCAGAGTTGTAAGCGGCCTGAGGTATGATGATCGGTTCCTGGGATACCTCGAAGACACCCCGCTTCGATGCTGTCTTCTCAAACACCGCGTTCAGGTTCGCAAGAGTAACGTCAGGTGTCCCTCCTCCCGTCACAGTTGTCCCCACCCGGATCTGCATGATGGTTCGGGTGTTGGGGCCGTAACCGGGCTGCGTGGTGGGCGCGCCGCCGACGTCCGTCTGGTCCGCGACGCCCGTGAAGTAGTCGTAGGCCGGGACGCCCGCCGGGAAAGCCGCGGGGGCATCGTTGTAGAGAATGAAGGTCTTGCCGTCTTGGCCCGTAAAGTCAACGATTACATCCGCCCGCTCCGCTGATCCCACGAGAAGCGAGTGCTGATTGACGGTGCCGAAATTGAAGAGAGTCGGGTTGAGGTTCCAGCCGACGGGCTGCTGGGGTACGACAACCGGCCTCGGCATGAACCCGCCTTCAGTGCCGATCATAATCCAGTCCGGTCCTTTCGTCGCCGGATCGGGAATGCCGCTCGGCCAGTCCGCGTATTGGTTTGGCTGCCCGGCGACCGAGATCATCTTGACCTCGGTGCAGTCAGTAAGCGGCCCGGCGAATGCCGTGTCGCAGGGAACGGTCGGGCTGCCGGGGATGCCGGGGGTGCCGGGGGCGGGGGTCCAGGATTTCTTGTCGTGAGCCACATAGAGCTGCAGGTTGAACATCCGGTCGTTGCCGGCGCTCAGGACGCGGAACCGGTACGCCTTTGGCTCCACCTTCAGGACCGGGTAGGCGGTCCCGTTCACAGTGGGGGTGTCCATGAAGCCCTCGCCCGGAATGGACGGGTTCGGATTCCCCGGCCTCATCGGCGGCTCCCAGGGCGCAGTGCAAACGGTATTGATGGGATCCGGCAGACCGTCACAAATAGGCTGATAGAACTCGTTCGGAACGGGCCCGACCTCGATGCACCCCACGGGGAGCCCATTTACGCACGTGGGGACCGGCGGATTAAACCAGGGACCATAGTGCCAGCGGCCGAAAGCGTTCGTCCCGGTAAGGTCCCACGGATTCTGGGCGGACATGTAGACATGGGGGTACCAGAGGTCGCCGGTAACTCCCGCGGTTATGATCCCAGCTGCGTTTCTCGGCCCTGTTCCCCAGTTCCACGTGGGGTCCTGCGCGAAGATCGTACTCGCGTCCACCCAGGTCCTGTCCTGGATGACCAGGGGAATGCCGATATCGGGAAGGACTTTCTTGGAGATCGAACAGGCTGGGGGATCGAAACAATTGACCCCCGTGATATTAGTGCCGTTGATCATGTCTTGCTCAACGGCGTCCGTGACCACGTAACCGGCTGCCTCGCCGGCATACACATTGAGACGCGTGATGCCCATGGCATGGTCGTGGTAGAACTGCAGCCTGGCGCTTTGCGCGTTGGTATAGAAGAAGGTCTGGCATCCGCTACCCGGAGCGTCGCACTGAACGTCAATGCCGTTGGGATCAAGCATGTCCGGCACGTTCCGCACGCTGACCCCCTTTGGATACGGCGTAGGCCTCAATCCATCCGCGGATGTTTCCCCCGCGGGGGTAATCCACTGGTGAACGTTGCCGTCGCTGATCCAGACGGTGTTGTTGCCATGGAGGTGGATGGTGGCCCGGTTTTGTGTGTACTTATCGCCCGCCGTACCCGGCAAAGCCGGTCCCAGCCCGGTACCCATGACGGTTTCGTCCGTTGGAATGAAGAGGTCACCCGGCCGGCGGCCCGTGGCGTCCGCGGGTCCCGTTGGAAGAAGGTTGTAGAACTTGATGCGAACCGGCACTGGCTTGCCCGACGCAGGCTCTAGGCCATGTACTCTCCCCTTTGCAACGATGATAGGACCAAGGTAATGCGGTTTGTCCACTCCAATGGCTTGAGTGCCATCGGGCTTCAAGATCGGCGTGATCCCGTCAGGTCCAACTAATGGAGTGCCTACGCCGGTGGTGGACAACTGCACGTAACCTCGCATCTTCGTCGACGGCAGGGCCGAGTGCATCTGCTCCGTATACTCGACCAGGGCGATTTCGTAATAGTCAGCAGCCTGACCGCTAAACGTGCGAGTTTCGCTAACGGCGGCCGGGATGTACTGCCCGAGGTTATTCGCGCCATTAGTGTACCCATTAGCGGCCGTGTTGTACGAGGTAACACCCGGAATTCCCGGCAGCAGGTCAACAAACTTTTTCATCCCGATACCGGCGGGGTAATCGCTGCCTATCGGCACGGTTGCTATGGATGCCGTTGCTGCGGCGCCCGTTCCAGTTGCGTCCGTGATGGTGACAATAGGAGCGCTAAAACTATTGCCAAGCCCTGGGGCGGCGATCGTGATGGGGTCGACGACACCGCCTGTGGCTGTTGCTGAAAAGCTGATGCTTGCGTTTGTGCCGTACGCATCGTCGATGGTGACTGTAGGCGTGGCGCTATACCCGGCGCCTCCGGCCTCAATCGTGATGGAAGTGACGGGACCCTTGGGCAGCGGGCTGTATGCCCAGTTACCGAAGGGGCCGAAGTAATGCGGCACCCCGCCAGGGCCTTCAATGCCCGGAAGGGGACCGGCGGCGAGTACGCCTACGGGTGCCAGCGCGGCGAGTGCGACTACCAAACTCATAAAGATTAAAAATTTGCTCTTACTCATCTTTTCCTTCCTTTCGTGCTTGCTTAGTGCGCCCCGCCCGGCTCAGGTGCCTGGGCAGCGAGTGCGGCTACCAAACTGATAAAGATTAATAATTTGATCTTACGCATCTTTTCCTTCCTTCGTGCTTGCTTAGTACGCCCCGCCCGGCTCGGGTGCCTGGGCAGCGAGTGCGGCTACCCCGCCCGGCCCGGGTGCCTGGGCAGCGCGGCCGGCTACCCCGGGTTTAAGACCGAGTTGTCTGGCACGCTTTG
>CAZIRH010000537.1:0-2988 GCA_964541065.1 uncultured Solibacteraceae bacterium | reverse complement strand
AGGCATTCCTTCGAAAATGGATCAGGCGGCGTGCGCCAGTGGCTCCAGAATCACCCTGTGGCCTAGGCCCTCCAGCCGGCGAACGAGGCGGCGCTTCAGCCGCTCGGCGTGGAGCAGGTCGAAGTGGTTGGCCCCAAGCTCCTGATAGGTCTGTCGGCGCGCGATGAGGTGGTAAGCGATCACCAGGATGGCGTGGGCCACCGCCATAATAGCCCGCTTCTTCCCTCGCCGCGCAGCTAAGCGGTGATACAGCGCACTGAGGTAGGTGTCGTGGGTGGCGGCCGCCGCCCAGGCGGCTTGGCACAACCCCCGGCGCAGACTACGATTACCCCGGCGCGTGCGGCCGCTATAGTGCTTGCCCGCGCTCTCATGGTTACCCGGGCACACCCCGGCCCAGGAGGCCAAACGCTGGGCACTGCCGAAGCGACCCATGTCCTCGCCGGTCTCGGCCAGTAGGGCCCAGGCGGTCCTGCGCTTGACCCCGGGGATGGTCTCCAGGCGCCCGAGCGTCTCCTCGAAAGCGCCGGCCCGTCGGCCGAGTTCTGCCTCCACCGCCGCGATCCTCTGCTCCAGAAACTCCACCTGCTCCAGCAACTGGCGCAACAGGAAGCGGTGGTGGTCGCTGAGACGCCCCTCCAGCGCCGCCTCCAGGGCCGACTTCTTCCCCCGCAGCCGGCCCACCGCCAGATCCGCCAGTTCCGCCGCCCTCTGCGGACCCTGCAGCATCGCCCGCAACATCTGCCGGCCGGAGCAGCCCAGCACGTCCGTGGCCACCGAACCCAGCTTGATGTTGGCGTCCTCCAGCACTTGCTGGATGCGGTTGGCTGCCCGGTTGGCGTCCTCGACCAAGTTTAACCGCAGCCGCACCAGATCCCGCAACTGGCGAACCTCCTGGGGCGGCACGAAGCTGCCCCGCAACAACCCATGCTGCAGCAGCTCCGCCATCCATTCACTGTCCTTCTGGTCGGTCTTGCGGCCCGGCACCGCCTTGATGTGTTGCGCGTTTGCCAGTAACAGCTCAAACCGCCCTTCCAGCACGTTCCACACCGGCTTCCAGTAAACCCCGGTGGACTCCATGGCCACCTGAGTCACACCCCAGCGTTGGAGCCATTCGGCCAGCGCCTCCAGTTGCGCGGTCATGGTCCCGAACCGGCGCTGGTGTTTCTCACGCCGGCCGCCCTCGGCCAGCAGCACGCAGGCGGCCACCCCCTTCTTGTGCACATCCAACCCGCAGCAGCGGGCATAGACCACTTCCATGAGGCCCTCCTTGAACGGCGGACGAAAGATGCGGCCCAAACCTGAGTCATTCCTTCGCGTGCTCACCGCTTCCGAACGGCGGCTACAATTCGCTGTGCCTCACCGCATCGCGGTCCTATTCCTGCTCGGGCTCAACGGCGCCAGAATGCCACGACCTGCTTCGCCCGCCCGCTCTAGCCCATTTTCATCCTTCGTTGTGGCCGCAGGCCATGGGCTATTCCTGCCTGTGTGTCGCGTGCCCCCCAACAGGCCTGGAGGCCTATTCCACATGTTCAGCGCCCAAACTGGGGGAGGGCAAGTGCCACCGCCCATTGTACTCGAAGCCGGGCCGGAGGTATGATTGCGGCGAAGCGGAGGAGCCATGCGCCCGAAGGATCGACTGGGGGCGGACCTGCCGGGAGCGGGAGAGCCGCCCGAGGTGTATGCGGTTCGACGCGAGGCTTCGGGATGGCGGCTGAGACGACGGGATCTGGTCAGCGCGGCCGCGGCGGCTGCTGGCGCCCTGCCCAGGGGCGGGTCAGCGCAGACCGTTTGCCCGGGGGTGGTCGCCCACGCGGGTTCCGTTTCAGCTTTGGCCTTCAGCCCTGACGGGCAGACGCTGATCTCCGGCAGCGAGGACAAGACGCTGAAATACTGGCTGGTGCCGGCCGGCGCCTACTACGGCGCGGTGCAGCAGCCGGGTCGCGTGACGTGTTTGGCGTTCACTCCGGACGGAAGGATGCTGGCGGTGGTGTACCAAAGCGGGGTTGCGCTGCTGTCGTGGCCGGCGCGGGAACTGATCCGGAACCTGGAGTGCTTGGCCGACTCCGTGGCGATCAGCCGGGACGGGCGGCTGCTGGCCGCGGGGGCGCGCTATGGGGGCGTTACTCTGTGGTCGCTGCCCGAGGGCCGGCTGTTGAAGAAGCTGGCCGTTTCCTCCAACGGGCTGGCGTTCAGTGCCGATGGGGACCTGCTCGTGACCGTGAACTCGGATGACACGGACATTCGGGTGTGGTCGGTGCCGCAGGGGATCCAGGTCAGATCGTGGTTTGGGCACACCATGGGGGCCTGGGAAGCCGAGGTGGATCCGGAAGGGCGCCTGTTGGCGACCACAGGTTTCAGCAACACCATCAAACTGTGGTCGCTGCCGGAGGGGCGGCTGCTGCGGATGATGGGTGAGTTCTCGATGTCCATCTCGCAGTTGCGCATCACGCCGGACGGGCGGCTGCTGGTGACGATCGGCTCCGACAACAACCTGCGGTTGTTTTCGCTGCCCGATGGCGCCCCGGTGAACACCATAGCGGCCCACACGGGGCGCGCGCGCAGTGTGGCCGTCAGCCCGGACGGGCGGATGCTGGCTACGGGAGGGGATGACAAAACCATCCGGCTGTGGTCGCTGCCGGACGGCCAGCTCCTGAACGCGTGCCTGCTGGATCTGGCGCTGGTCTCCAGGGACGTCCAGGGCGTCCTGTACAGCCAGGGGGGAGTGCTCTACACCTTGCGCTGCGGCGCGCCGCTGCCGCCCGGAGTCGTGTGCATCTGTAACTGCGTGCAGGGTGGTGCGTGCACGTGCGTAAGCCATGTGTGCGCGTGCGTCGGGTACACCTGCGCGTGCGTCGGCCACGTTTGCAGTTGCGTGAGCGTTTCGCACTACTGGTACCCGAACTGAGGCCCGCCGGGCTTGCCCTCCCCCAGTTTGAGCGCCGAACACGTAGAATAGGCCTCCAGGCCTGTTGGGGGGCACGCGACACA
>CAZIRH010000536.1:0-3001 GCA_964541065.1 uncultured Solibacteraceae bacterium | reverse complement strand
CCCAGGGCCCCGACTGAGACCACGCAGAGGCTGCCGGTTCCACCGGCACCGCCCGAGATGCCCGCACCGCCGGCGGCCGCGCTCCCCCCCGCGCCCCCGGCCAAGCGGCCTGCCGCAAGGCCAGGCGGGGGGATCTGGACGGCCCTGCGCAACCGGCCCGCTCTGGTCTGGGGGATTACCGGCGCCGCCACGGCTCTGGCCGTGACCATCTTCGCCGTGGTGCTGGCTTCGGGAATCGGCAAGAAGCCGGCCCCGCGCCCGGTGGTAGTGGAAGTGCGCACGTTGCCTCCGGGCGCCACCATCCGCGTCAACAACCAGATTCACGGACCCTCGAACCTCAAGCTGGAGCTGGTCCCGGGCACCTACCAACTGGAGGCCGTGCTGGAAGGCTTCCACCCGGCTCAGCTTTCGCTGGAAGTCAAGCCGGGCGTCATGGCGCCGGTGGAACTGACGCTCCAGCCGCTGGCGCAGACGGTGCGGCTGATCACCAACCTCGAGGCCCCCAAGGTGACGCTGGACGAGCAGCCCGCCGAGGCCATGCAGGAAGGACAACTCACGCTGAGCAGCCTGCCCGCAGGCAAGCACACCATCAGAGTGGCGGACCGGTACGGCGAGGCGAGCTTCGGCTTCGAGATCACGCCGGGGGCCGCGCCGGCGGTGGCGGCTCCCCCGGTGGCCAAGGACATGCTGGCACTGCTGGTGACCCAGGCTACAGGGCACGCGCGGGTCTATGCCAGCCTGCCCACGGCCAAGCTGGCGCTGGACGGCCAGCCGGTGGGCGAGGTCGGGCCGGCCGGGCTGGAATTGGCGAACCTGGCGGCGGGCACGCATGAGCTGAGCCTGGGCGAAGGCCGCGAGGCGAAGAAGTTCATCCTGGAGGTGAGCACGTCACCCTCGCTGACGGCGTACCTTCAGTCCGAGCAGAACGTGGGGACCCTGGTGGTGGTGGCGAACCAGGATGCCGTCACCATCTTCCTGGATGGGCAGAGATACCCCCGCCAGATGCGCCGCGGGGAGTTGCGCATCACGCGGGCGCCCAAGCGCTACCGTGTGCGGGTGGCCAAGGAGGGCTTCCTCGAGGAGCCCGAGCAGGAGGCCGAAATCCGCAAGGGCGAGGAAGTCAAGGTCGCCTTCAAGCTGCGCCCGGTGCCCAGGCTGGCGTCGTTGTCCATCCGGGGGGCGACGCCGGGGGCCGAGGTGCTCGTGGATCAGGTTTCCATCGGCATGGTCGGTCCGGATGGCACGTTCCAGTCTTCCTCCATCGGCCCGGGCGAACACAGCATCGACCTGAGGAAGGAGAAGTTCCGGCCCGCACAGATGCAGCGGATCTTCCCGGTCGGCCAGACCGTGGAATTGCACGGCGCCGAAGTGACCCTGCGAGCCTCGCTCGGCACCTTGCGGCTGGCGGTTTCGCCCGCCGGGGCGCGTGTGACCGCCACGCGCGCGGGCGAGAGCCAGGCGCGCCCGGTCGCCGGGCCCACGGTCGAGCTCGAGGAAGGCACCTGGACGCTGACCGCGCGGGCGCCCGGCTACCACGAGCGCACGGAAAGGGTGCAGATCGCCGCGGGCCAGTCCGCCACTCTCGAACTCACGCTCACGCGTGAGGCACGCACCGCCCCGGCGGTCAAGGCCGGCGGTATGGAAGGTTGGGAGAACCCGCAGAACTGGACGCCACAAGACGAGTGGTACGTGCGTCGGGGCGGCAACCTGGTTCTGCACAAGCCCACCCCGCAAGGGGGCACCTTCACCTTCACCGTCCTGCTGGCCTCGGGTGGCGGCCTGTTCCGCGGCAAGCGGCTCGAGTGGGTGGTGGATTTCCGGGATCAGAGGAACCATCTGCTCTTCCAGCTCGACAAGGAGTCTTTGCGCCGCAGCCAGTTCATCAACGGCAGGAGGACCGAGACCAGAAAGCCCCACGGCCTGGCGATGAAAGACCAGCTCGCGGCCACCGTGCAGATCGAGGTCACGGCCACGACCGTCACCCACCGGCTCCGCAAAGGAGAGGAATGGGTGGTGCTGGACACGCTGAGCGTGCCGGGCCAGAACTTCACCGTGGGCCAGTTCGGGCTGATCATCCAGGGCCGGGACGAGGTGCGCCTGGCGGGCTTCAGCTTCCGCCCGGGGAAGTGAACCATTTCGCGCCAAGCGCGCCAAGGATGCGCAAAGCACGCAAAGATCAAACAGTGAGGTGTGGTGTGTCGAGACTATCACGGAGAGAGTTTCTGGGGACCGGTGCGGCGGTGGCCGGCGGTGCTGCCGTCGCGGAGGATGATTGGTTCGACCGCCCGATGCGCTGGGCGCAGTTGGTGCTGGTGGAAGACGATCCCGGCCAGTACGACCCCAAGTTCTGGCTCGACTACATTCGCCGGGTGCGCGCCGACGCCGCGTGCCTGAACGCCGGCGGGTGCGTGGCCTTCTATCCGACTAAGGTTCCGCTGCACTACCGCAGCGCCTGGCTCAAGGACAGCGACCCCTTCGGCGAGCTGGTGGCCGGCTGCCGCAAGATGGGCCTGGTGGTGGTGGCGCGCACCGATCCACATGCCGCGCACCAGGAGGTTTTCGACGCGCACCCGGACTGGATCGCCGTGGACGCCGAAGGCCGTCCCCGCCGGCACTGGGCCAGTCCGGAGATGTGGGTCACCTGCGCTCTGGGGCCCTACAACTTCCAGTTCATGACCGAGGTGACGCGCGAGATCGTCTCGCTCTACCAGGTGGACGGCATCTTCGCGAACCGCTGGGCCGGCTCCGGAATGTGCTATTGCCAGCACTGCCAGAAGAACTTCCGCGCCGCTCACGGCATGGACCTGCCGCGCACGAGTGACCCGCAAGATCCGGCGCGGCGCGACTACATTCTGTGGCGCCAGCAACGCTTGTTCGAGTTGTGGCGCTTGTGGGACGCCGAGATCCGCGCGCTCAACCCGCGCGCCCGCTTCATCCCCAACACCGGCGGCGGGGCCTTGAGCGAACTGGACATGAAAAAGGCGGGGGAGATGGCCGCCAC
>CAZIRH010000535.1:0-3021 GCA_964541065.1 uncultured Solibacteraceae bacterium | reverse complement strand
CCCCAACCTTATAGAACAATACGACGCGAAAATGTAGAAACTCCAGGCACAGGCAAGAATGCCTGTGCTACTCCACCTCGAAGTCCCAGCCGAAGCCGGGTTTCTCGGAAGGCTGCGTGTAAATGCCCTCGGGGCCGCGGGTGATGAGGTTGTCCTCCTCGTAACGCCGGTAGACCTCGGGGGGGCCGCCGGGCGCGGGCATGAACAGTTCGGCCCAAGGGCTGTTGACGGTGGCCATGATGAAATGCACGCCGTCGCGCGCGCCGCCGCCGTGCGGGATCACCGGGATGTCGTAGGCCGCGGCCAGCGCGGCGATGCGGCGCAGTTCGGTGAGGCCGCCGCACCAGTGAATATCGGGCTGCCAGACGGAGGCCGAGCGGTGTTCGAGCAACTGGCGGAAGCCGTAGCGCGTGTACTCGTGCTCGCCGGTGACGATGCGCGTGGATTTGATCTGGGCATTGAGGCGGCCGAAGCCCGCGTAGTCGTGCGGCTGGAGGCACTCCTCCATCCAGTAGACGCGATAGGGCGTCATCATCTCGGCCATCTCGAGGGTGTAGCGCTCGGTCCAGGCCATCCAGCAGTCCAGCATGATGTCGCCATCCGGGCCGAGCAGCTCGCGGGTGCGCCGGACCAGCTCAGTGTTCTTCTTCATGCCCTCGCGGCCGTCGGCGGGGCCGTAAGGCACAGCCAGCTTCAGTCGCTTGAAGCCGAACGCGATGTGCTGCTCGAGGTCGTTGCCGGTGCAGTAGGCGGGGATGCGGTCCTTGGTGGCGCCGCCCAGCAGCCGGTAGACGGGAAGCCCGAGCGCGTTGCCGAGAAGGTCCCACAACGCCAGGTCCACCCCGCTGAGGGCGTTGATAGCGACACCCATGCGCCCGTAGTACATGGTCGAGCGCCACATGATGTCCCAGAGTTTCTCGAGGTCGAAGGGGTCCTCGCCGAGCAACAGCTTCTTCAGGTGCGATTCGACGACCTGGCCGCCGCCCGTGCCGCCGTTGCCGTAGCCCGTGACGCCCCTGTCCGTGGCGATCTCGACGGTGAAGCCGCCGAACGGGCCGGGGTCCGGGAAGAACAGCGAGCGCTGCGGCTTGTACTTGGGGTAGATGGACATCGGGTTGGCGATTTCGACGCCCTGCGTGGACCAGGAGCCCGGCGCAGGCGTGTAGGCCGGCACGGGCCGCCTGGGCCGGGTGCGCACCAGGCGGACGCTGGTGATCTTCATGCGGCTGCGCTCGGCCTGACCGGGCGAGGTAAAGCCCGGAAGCGCGGCAGCCATCGGGATTCGCGACAAGAAGCCTCGGCGATGCATAGGAGTCCTCCCTCCGCGGGTTTCGCTTTGATATTGTAACTCTGAGTGAGGATTCCACCGTGTCCCTTAGCACACGTTCTTTTCGATGGCTGTTGTTGGCGCTGGTGACGCCGCTCCTGGCCGAGGTGAGGCTGCCGGCGCTGATCTCCGACCACATGGCGCTCCAGCAGGGCGTGCCTGTGCGCCTGTGGGGCCGCGCCGAGCCGGGGGAAACCGTGCGCGTCGAGTTGGCCGGGCAGCAGGTCACTGCCGAGGCCGATGCGTCCGGCCGCTGGGCGGTGCATCTGAAGCCGCTTCCGGCGGGCGGCCCGCACGAGATGACCATCGCCGGGCCGAACAAGATCGTCATCAGCGACGTGCTGGTGGGCGAGGTGTGGGTCGGCTCGGGGCAGTCCAACATGCAATGGCCGGTCAGCCGGGCGGACAACGCCGAGCAGGAGATCGCTCAGGCCGATTACCCCCAGGTCCGGCTGTTCCAGGCGAAGCTGGCGGTGGCGGACCAGCCCGCCGAGGACACCGAGGGCGTCTGGAGGGTGTGCTCCCCGGATGCGGTGCGCAACTTCTCCGCGGTGGGCTACTTCTTCGCTCGCGCCATCCACCAGCAGCGGCGCATTCCGGTGGGCCTGATCCAGTCGGCCTGGGGCGGCACGCCGGCGCAGTCGTGGACCAGCCGCCCGGCGCTGGAAGCCGAGCCCGCGCTGAAGTTCATTCTGGACGATTGGCAGAAGGTGCTGGAGGGCTATCCTGCGGCGCAGCAGAAGTACGAGCCGCAACTGGAGGCGTGGAAGCAGGCCGCGGCCGCGGCCAAGGCGGAGGGCAAGACGCCGCCCCCGCAGCCGCGTGCTCCGGTCGGGCCGGGTCACCAGAACACCCCGGCGGGGCTGTACAACGCCATGATCGCGCCGCTCGCGCCCTACGCCATCCGGGGCGCGATCTGGTACCAGGGCGAAGCCAACGCCAGCAAGAACCATGCCCAGCCGTACCGGCGGCTGTTTCGCACCATGATCGAGGACTGGCGGCGCGCCTGGGGGCTGGGCCCGTTCCCGTTCCTGTTCGTGCAACTGGCCAATTTCCAGACGAACGGCTGGTGGCCATTGCTGCGTGAGTCGCAGGTCGAAGCGCTCGCGCTGCGCCACACGGGCATGGCGGTGACCATTGATATCGGCAACTCGAAGGATATCCACCCCACCAACAAGCAGGAGGTGGGGCGGCGGCTGGCCCTGGCGGCGCGGGCCATCGCCTACGGTGAGGACGTGGTCTACTCGGGCCCCCTCTTCCGGCAACTCACCGCTGAGGAGGGGCGCTTGCGCGTTTGGTTCGACCACGCGACCGGCGGGCTGGAGGCGCGCGGTGGCGGGCCGCTCACGGGCTTCACCGTGGCCGGAGCGGACGGCAAGTTCGTGGCAGCGGAAGCGCGCGTCGATGGCCAGACCGTGGCGGTCTGGAGCCGGGAGGTCCCGCGCCCCGTGGCGGTGCGTTACGCCTGGGCGGACGACCCCGCGGCCAACCTGGTCAACAAGGCGGGCCTGCCGGCTTCGCCGTTCCGCACCGACTCCTGGCTGTTCGCGCCATAGCCGCCTGTGGCAAGAAGCCCGCGACAGGCTGAAGCCCAATGTCACTTAGTTTTCGTGGGGCAGGCCCCCGGCCTGCGAGCCGACCCCTGGTCGGCTCCCCGCGGGGCCGGAAAACGCCGGCCAGGGGGCCGGCGGCGG
>CAZIRH010000534.1:0-3025 GCA_964541065.1 uncultured Solibacteraceae bacterium | reverse complement strand
TCTACCAGCAGATGCCGGAGCCGAAGTGGGCCATTTCGATGGGCGCCTGCGCCACCTCGACGGGGGTTTACAGCAACTACGCCCTGATCCCGGTCAACCAGATCATCCCCATCGACGTCTACGTTCCCGGCTGCCCGCCCCGTCCCGAGCAGCTCATCCACGCCCTGCTGCTCCTCCAGGAGAAGATCGAGCGGGCAGCCGGCAGCTTCAAGCAGGTGCTGAACCTGGGCTGACCGCGCGCCGGCTTCCCTTCCCTCCCCCCGCCCCCTCCCGGCCGCTTCTCTCACTCCGGGGAAGGCGGTCGATAAGCCGAATGAGGGCGGAAAACATCCGCCCGGAGGAGGCCGTATGAACATCGATGCGACGCAGCATGTTGCCGGCCAGCCTCTCGCCGCGGCATCCCTACTGGCGCCTGTGGAGAAGCTCCCCCAGCATCGGGAGCTGATACAAGCGGTCAAGGCCGTCAACGTGGCGGAACTGTTTGGACAGAACAGCGAGTTGACTTTCGTGTTGGATCGCGAGACCCACCGCCCTGTGGTGCGGTTGATCGACCGCAAGACCAACGAGGTGATCCGGCAGATACCACCCGAGTACGTCTTGCGCATGGCCCAGGAGCTCAGGGAACTGGAAGACCGCGTATGAGACCGGAGAGTCCGGAATCGAGTGGTGCGGTCGATAAGCGCTCCAGAGGAGAACATGGCGAGCACGCCGTCCGATGCCTATCTAGAGAGCAAGGTCCTGTCGGCTGATCCGCTCGAGCTGGTCGAGATCCTGTATCGCGCCGCCCTGGCAGCGATCGGGAGCGCGCGCCGCAGCCTCCAGCAGGCAGATATCGCCTCGCGCTCGAAAGCCATCGGCCGCGCCATGGCCATTCTGACCGAACTGATGCTCAGTGTGGATCGCCAGTCCGGCGGCCCTCTGGCCACCAATCTCGTCGAGCTCTACGACTACATGCAGCGGCGGCTGATTGAAGCCAACGTCGAGCAAGCAGAGGCTCCCCTGACCGAGGTGGGGCGCCTGCTGGCCACCCTGCTGGAAGGCTGGCTGCACTGCCGCTCCACCGGCGAAGCCCCGCCGGCCGAGGTCCACCCCTCCATGCTGCCCTCCACCTCCGAGTCCGTCCGCACGGGCATCACGGCGTAGTATTGCTCCCCTGAGTGTGTTAGTGTGGCCGTGGGCGGCATGGTTGGCCGCGTGTCGGCGCAGCAGAGGAGCTCTTCGCCCATGATCGAGCGGATCACCCCTCCCGGCGCCCCGGCGCCGCGAGGACCCTATTCCCCGGCGGTGCGCGCGGGGGAGTTCATTTTTGTCTCCGGCCAAGGCCCCATCGATCCGGAGACGGATGTGATGTTCACCGGCGACAGCGGCGAGCAGACGCGGCTGGTACTCCGGAATATCCAGAGCATCCTGGAAGGCTGCGGCGCCTCGCTGGCCGATGTAGTCAAGTGCTCGGTGTTTCTGGCCGAGGCCGGCGATTTCGCCGCCATGAACGAGGTGTATGCCGGATTCTTCGGTGAAACCAAGCCGGCGCGCACCACGGTCGAGGCCCGCTTCGTGGCCCCGGGGATGAGGGTCGAGATTGACTGCGTTGCCTGGCGGCCGAAGACCTAGCCCGCTCCTGTCACTGCCAGGCGGGATACAATCGTAGCCAGAGATCATGAAAGTAGCTGTCATTCTGCCGGCCGCCGGGTTGGGCACGCGCATGGGGCGGGCGCCCGCCGAGAAGACCGGCACCAGCCGCAAGCAGTTCATGCTGCTGGACGGCTCGCCCATTCTGTTGCACACTATCCGCAAGTTCGTGACCTGTGAGGCGGTGTCCGAAATCCTGGTGGCGCTGCGCCGCGAGGACATCGACTGGGTCGGCGAGTGGCTGCGCCGCGAGACGCTGGGCAAGCCGGTTCGTCTGGTGGAGGGAGGAGACGCGCGGCAGCAATCGGTCGAGAACGCGCTGGCGGCGCTGGCGCCCGATACCGGCCTGGTGGCGGTCCATGACGCGGTGCGTCCCTTCATCGACCGGGCCACCATCGAGAAAGTGATCCAGGAGGCCGCCCAGACCGGCGCCGCCATCGTGGGCATCGTCCCGGTGGACACGGTCAAGCAGGTGAAGCGCAACAAGATCCACGGGACCTTGTGCCGGGACCGCTTGATCCTGGCCCAGACTCCCCAGGTGTTCCGGTTCCCGCTGTTGCGGGAGGCTTTCGAGAGAGCCCGCGCGGACGGGTTCACCGCCAGCGACGAATCCAGCCTGGTGGAGCGGCTCGAGCAGGTCGAGGTGAGCGTGGTGTTGGGCAGCGATCGCAACATCAAGATCACCAAGCCCTCGGACATGGACCTGGCGCGCCTGTTCCTGGCCGAGGAGCAGGCGGCGTCATGAGCGCCTGCCGCGTGGGGCTGGGCTGGGACACTCACCGCCTGGCGCCCGGCCGGCCCCTCATGCTGGGAGGCGTCCAAGTGCCCTCCGAGCTCGGTCTGGAGGGCCACTCCGACGCCGATGTGCTGGCGCACGCCATCACGGACGCTGTGCTGGGCGCGGCGGCGCAGGGCGACATCGGCCAGCACTTTCCCGACAGCGACCCGCAATGGAGGAATGCCGGCAGCCTCCACTTCTTGCGCCACGCGCTCGAGTTGGCCCGGCACCTCGGCTACCGCGTGGCGCATGTGGACGCCACCGTGCTTCTGGAGCGCCCCAAACTGAGGGACTTCCGGCAGGCCATCCGCGAATCGCTGGCCCTCGCGCTGGAGTTGCCCCTCGAGAGCGTCTCGGTGAAGTTCAAGACGGCCGAGGGACTGGGGCCGGTGGGCGAAGGCCGCTCGGCCGAAGCCCAGGCGGTGGTAACCCTGGTGCGCTCCTGACCGGGAGCTACCGTCCTGCTTCGCGCTTCCCCAGACAGCGGCCACCCTGGTGGCCGACAGGCTCAAGGAGGTTGCTGAAAAAGCCCTTTGCGAGCCGGCGACAAGCACAGGCTGAACGCCTGTGCCTGGAGTTTCTACATTTTCGCGTCGTATTGTTCTATAAGGTTGGGGG
>CAZIRH010000533.1:0-3029 GCA_964541065.1 uncultured Solibacteraceae bacterium | reverse complement strand
CAAGGGCGCGCTGATCGGCGGAGGAGTCGGCGGGCTTGGTGGAGCAATAGCGCTGTACATAGCTCACCGGATTAACGAGATCAACCGGTCCCCTATCCAACTGCTGACATCGCAGGCCAGCGCCTCGGAGTCCCCTCTGGCCCGATTGACCCGCATCATGAAGTCTGCCGCGGCGCTGGCCCCGCCGGCCCAGGCCGCCATGGACCCGGCCCCGCCCCAGGCGGGCGCGGTCCAGGCCGAGGCGGTCCAGGCCGAGGCCGTCAACGCCGAGGAAAAGACCAAGCAGGGCAAGAAGAAGGCCAAGCCCGCGGCCAAGGTCGACGCCCACGGCGCCGGCCCCGAGCCCAAGGCTGCGCCCGCAAAGTAGGAGCCCAATGAAATCTTCACCGTACGTCATCGGCTACATGGAAGGCTACGGCCTGGCCAAATACGCCCGGCCGATCTCCAGCGAGCAGATGGCCAAGGCCGTCGGCGACCGCCTGTTGCGGGCCATGCCGCCGGTCGGTGGTGACGGCGAGAAGCCCGAGCCGCAGGCCAGCCCCGAGGATGCCGAAGGCGCCCTGGCCGGCCAGGCCGAGGCCGAGACCGAGACCCCGCCCGAGCCCCAGGCCCCGCCCGACCTCTCGGCGGCCCAGGACACCAACGCGCAGCGGCGCTGACCATGGAGGGGTGGCCATGGCCAGCTTGCCCTTCGTGGCCGAATACGACGACTACCCGCGCCGGGCCGCCGAAATGATCGACTGCCTTGACTACATCAAGGAGCGGGCCCCGGAGTTCAAGGCCACCCTCTTCGCCATCCCCGCCGAGCTGAACCGCCACACCGACGCCATGCGCTGGGCGCGCGAGCGCAAGGACTGGCTCAGGCTGGGGGTGCACGGTCACAAGCACCGGCGCAAGGAGTGCCGCTACGCCGACCGCGCCAGGGCCGCGCGCATGCTGGCCGAGGCCGAGGCTAGCGGCTTCTTCTCGAAGATCGTCAAGCCGCCTTGCTACAGCTTCGGCCGCGACTACGTGCTCGAGCTGCACGCGCGCGGCTACGCGATCTCCTGCCGCACCCCGCGCGACTACCTGCGCCGGTTCCGCCGGCCGCTGGACTGCCCGGCCATCCCGGTGTTCGCCAAGCACCACTGGCCCCTGGAGCTGTTCGCCTACGGGCACCCCGAGGGCACGCCGCGCATGTTCGCCCGGCGGTGCATCCGCTCCGCCATCCGCAGGGCGCGGGCGGCCGGCAGCCACGCCTTCACCGAGGACGTGGCCAGGCCCCCGCTGCGCCTGTACCTGGGCAGCGGCGATGACTGGAAGGAGGGCTTCGTGCACCTGGACAAGCACGAGCCCGGCGCGACCCGCTGGGAGTGGGGCCAGCCCCTGCCGTGCCCGGCCGGCGGTGCCGACTACGTGCTGGTGCAGCACAGCCTGATGTACGCCGACCCGGACATGATTCCGGACATTTTGTCCGAGCTGCGGCGGGCCCTGTGCGACGGCGGCACCCTGGTGATCAAGGAGGACGACGACCGGCATTACAGGTGGCGGGAGCCCGGCGAGCGCGGCGTGCGCAGCGTGTCGGAGCCCGAGTCGATGGCCCGGCTGCTCGAGGCCGCGGACTTCTGGATCAGGTGCGCCGACCCGCACGAGATGCTGGACCGGCACCCCGGCATGCTGAACCGCCGGCGGCGGCTGGCGCGCGGCAGGGCCTACGCCCTGGAGGCGATAGCCGGCGGATTGGATGGTTGCACCCTAAGCTAAGGAATGGCCGATGAATGACGCGTATGCACGAGGCTACATGCAAGGCTACATGAGCAAGGCGGCCGAGGCCGGCTACGACTACCAGCCGCAGCCGATGCCGGAGCCCTGGCCCTACCAGACCCCCAAGCTCCCGTTCCCGCCGCCGACCAGGGAGGACGTCGACCAGGCCAACGAGGGGCTGCGCAAGTGGGAGGAGTGGCAGCGGATGTTGCAGGCCAAGCCGGCGCCGCCGCCACCGCCGCCGCCACCGCCTGTTGGCAAGTCGACCACGGCGGCGCCGGAGCAGCTGGTGACCGAGCCGCGGTTCGACACCAAGACCAGGGGGCGGTATGGCAACAACGATCCCTGGACCAGGATGCTGGAAGGCCGGTACACCCCCGGCAAGCAGGATCCGGAGCAAAAGAAGAAGTAGCATGGCGCGAGACCGGCACATGGTCCTGCAGGGGCTGGCCAAGCTGGCCCTGGAGCTGCCCATCGTGAAGGGCGACATCCTGCTGACCGGGCACTGGAAGAACGTGCGCACCGAGGTCAAGCGGATCGGCACCGACGCGGAGGGGCAGCCCACCGTCAACGGCAAGCCCATCCTGAACTGCCGCATCGAGAAGACGCTGCCCGAGGCGAAGCGGAGCCGGCAGACCCGCGATGAGGCGCTGGCCAAGGAGGCCAAGCCGCGGGACATGTATCCCGAGGGCAGCCGCAGCAAGCTGTGGGGCCACCTGGAGGCCGACATCCAGGAGCGCTCCGCGGACAAGGCCAAGGGCTTCGAGCTGGCCGGGCCGTGGAAGCGGGCGGCCGGCAAGCGGGCCGGCATGAAGGTGTACGAGGTCGACCCGGAATGGGTGCGCACCAACCTGTCGGTGTGCTTCGGCACCGGCGGGCACGGCCGCGTGCACGAGTTCATCCCGATGGACGAGATCTGGGCGGCGCCGAAGTGGATGGACGGGCCGAAGCTGACCGCCAAGGAGTTCCAGGCCGTGGTCGACCACGAGATCTTCGAGTTCCGGCGGATGGGGGAGGGCGACAGCTTCCTGGACGCGCACCGCAAGGCCGAGCGTGCGGAGTCCGCCAAGCAGGTCGAAAAGAAGGCGAACGTACCCGATCGGGAGCATGCGGGCGCGATTCGTGTGCCAACCCTCGGGCCTGCGGCCAGCCTCAAGGCCGTTTCCGGCGCCATACCCGATCGGGGCCTGCGCAAGGCCGCCGAGCAGCCGTCGTTCTTCAGCGGCGTCAATCCCGTCGGCGTCGCCATCGGCGGCAGCCTGGGCGCCCTGGCCGGCCTGAGCGTC
>CAZIRH010000532.1:0-3042 GCA_964541065.1 uncultured Solibacteraceae bacterium | reverse complement strand
CGATGCGCGCCGCATCCGGCGACCACCAGTGCGCCGTCGCCAGGAACAGCTCCTCCGGGTAGACCCAATCGAGCTCGGCGTTCCGCAGCGTTTCCGAACCGTCATCGGTGAGCCGGACGACCTTCTGCGTGGCCCGGTCCAGCACGTACAGGTCGTGCCCGCGGCGGAAGGAGACGTGCTGGCCGTCCGGCGAGAGTCTGGGATCGCGCTCGGCCTCGGAGGTGGCCGTGAGCTGCGTCCAGCCGCCGGCTTCGAGGCGGAACCAGAACAGGTCGCCGCCGGCGGCCAGCAGCACCTCCTTGCCGCCAGGCGACCATTGGATCGTCCGCTCGCGGACGTTGCGGTTCTGCCATTCCTGGATGGCGGCCGGCGGGAACTTCATCGCCGTGGCTTCGAGCGCCTCCAGGCTCACGACTTGCCGCTTGCTACGCGCCGCCACATCGTAGAGCCAGATCTGCCGGCCCACCTGATACAGGAAGCGCTGGCCGTCCGGCGCCCAGACGGGCGCGCCCGGTTGCGGCGGCCGTTCCCGCACCAGCGCGTCGATGGTCACCGGCTTCTTCTGCGCGGCCAGACCCAGTGCACACCCGCAGAGCACCCACAGCCAGGTTCTTCGCCACATGCCCAGCAATTGTACCGCTCCCGCGACCGCCTTTTGCCTTTTGCCCTTTGCCTTTTGCCTTCACTGCTCTGTTATCCTGCGATTTGCCTATGCAACTAACGTTCTGGGGCGCCTGCGGCACCGTCACCGGGTCGATGTACGAGCTGGGCGTGGATGGCCAGCGGTTCCTGCTGGAATGCGGCCTTTACCAAGGCCGCCGCAAGGAAGCGCAGGAACGCAACAGCCACTTCCCGTTCCCGGTGGATGCGGTGGCCGGCGTGGTGCTCTCGCACGCGCACATCGACCACAGCGGCAACCTGCCCACCTTGGTCAAGAACGGCTACTGCCGGCCCATCTACACCACGCCGGCGACGGCGGATCTGTGCGCCGTCATGCTGCGCGATTCCGCCTACCTGCACGAGAAGGACGCCGCCTTCATCACCAAGCGACGCCAGCGGCGCAAGGCGCTCGAGCCGGGCGTGGAGGCAGAAGCCGTCGAGCCGCTGTACGGCATCGAGGATGCCGAGGCCACCCTGCCGCTGTTCCGGCCGGTCCCCATGTACCGGCCCACGGAGCTGGACGGGAACCTGGGTTACGAGAGCTACGACGCAGGGCACATCCTGGGGGCCACCGCCATCCTGCTGGTCTATCACGGCGGCGGCAAGAAAATCCGGCTGGGGTTTTCCGGGGACTTGGGGCGCCCCCACCTGCCGATCGTCCGCGACCCCGACGCGCTGCCGGCGGTGGACTACTTGATCCTGGAGAGCACGTATGGCGGCCGGCTGCACAAGGACCTCGGCACGGTGCGGGCCAAGCTGGCCAACGTGGTCAACCGCACCTGCCAGCGGGGAGGGAAGCTGATCGTGCCGGCCTTCACCGTGGGCCGGGTGCAGCAACTGGTGCTGCTGTTGCACGAGCTCAGCGACGCGGGGGACATCCCCAGCATCCCCATCTTCGTCGATAGCCCGCTGGCGGTGGAGGCCACGGAGGTCTTCCGCAAGCACCCCGAGTGCTTCGATCAGGAGACTCGTCGCTACCTGCTGGAGGGCCGCGACCCGTTCGGCTTCGCGCGGCTGCGCTACGTCCAGGGAGTCGGCGAATCGAAGGCTTTGAACGATCTGCGCGGCCCGTTCGTGATCATTTCCGCCTCGGGCATGTGCGAGGGGGGCCGCATCCTGCACCACCTTCGGAACAACATCGAGGACCCGCGCAACACCATTCTGATCACCGGCTTCCAGGCGGAGAACACGCTGGGGCGCAAGCTGGTGGACAAGCTCCCCGAGGTGCCCATCTTCGGCGAGATGATGCGCCTGCGCGCCGAGGTCGAGACCCTCAACGAGCTGAGCGGCCACGCCGACCAGCGGGAGCTGCTGGACTGGCTACGGCCACTGGCCAAGGGTCTGAAGAAGCTGTTTCTAGTGCACGGAGAACCGTCCCAGACCACGGCGCTGGCCGCGGCCGTGCTCGAGCGCTTCGGCCTGGCGGCGGTGATCCCCTCGCGCGGCCAGAGCTTCGAGCTGGAGTAGGCCGGCCGGCAAGGCGCCTAACGTTTTCGGCGGCCGCTCGTCCCAGAAGTAATGACCTCCCTGCCCGCTGATCTGAAGTATGCGTTGCGGACGCTGCGGCGCAGCCCGTTGTTCACCTGCGTGGCCCTGGCCTCGCTGGCGCTGGGCATCGGCGCCAACACGGCCATCTTCACGCTCATCGACCAGCTCATGCTCCGGCTTCTGCCCGTCAAGAACCCGGAGCAACTGGTCATGGTCTGGTCCACCGGGCCGCACTTGGGCAACAACAACGGCTCCCGCGCCGCCTCCTACCCGATGTACCAGGACTTCCAGCGGCAGGGCCAGGCCTTCACGCACGTCTTCTGCCGCTACTACACGGCGCTGTCGATCAGCTTTGACGGCCAGACCGAGCGCGTGATCGCCGAGCTCGTCTCCGGGAACTACTTTCAGGCGCTGGGGGTCCGTCCCGCCATCGGCCGCGTGTTTTCGCCGGAAGAGGACGACCGCCAGTACCAGGGCCATCCGGTCGCCGTGCTGAGCCACGACTATTGGGTGAACCGCTTTGGGGCGGACGCCGGGGTGGTCGGGAAGAAGATTCTGGTGAACAACTACCCCATGGTGATCGTCGGCGTGTCGGCGGCGGGGTTCACGGGGCTGGATCCCTCGGGCTCGCCGCAGATCCGTGTGCCCATCCAGATGAAGCCGTTGATGACGCCGAACTGGGACGATCTGGGAAACCGGCGCAGCCAGTGGATCCAACTGTTCGCGCGCCTGAAGCCCGGCTACACGGTGGAATCGGCGCGGGCTTCGCTCCAGCCGCTGTTTCAGCAGATCCTGCGCCAGGAGATGACGGAGCCGGCCTTCCGCACCGTGTCGCAGTACTACCGCGATCTGTTCATGAAACGCATGGTGCGGATGGAGACGGCGGCCGCCGGG
>CAZIRH010000531.1:0-3043 GCA_964541065.1 uncultured Solibacteraceae bacterium | reverse complement strand
CGCTCGCTCCTCCTCCTCAGTGAGCAACGGCTTGTGCGCCGCCAGGCGTACCGCCTCGCCCTCGGCCACAATGTCGGTGGGGCCCGCGATCAGCGCATCCAGCAGGAACGGCGGCGCCTCGGGCAGCTCCCGGCTGCGCAACTCCTGCTTGGGCATGCCGGCGAGGAGGGGGTTCTGCGCGTGGAACGCCGCCAGGACCTCGCGGAGACGCGCGCGAACGGCCTCCGCCCAGGCGCGGTCCGCGACCCAGATCTGCGGCTGGCGGATCAGGAGCAGGCGCTCCGCCTGCGCCGCCTGCTCGATCTCGCGCTCCACGAGGCCGGTGCGCGCCACCAGTCCGGCGAGGCTCAAGCCGTACCGCGACTCCGCAACCAGCAGGCGGATGCGGTCCGCCGCGGCGCCTTCCCCCAGCACCTTCAGCCGGGCTGCCGCAGCCTCGCCGCGGCGGTATCTGTGCCCGGTGATGTCGATGACCACGCCGCCGCCGATGGTCACCACCGGCGAGAACATCCTTACGATGAAGCGGTCCCCGGGCAGCAGCAGCAGCGGCTGCTGCAAGCGCAGCCGGGCATAGGCACGGGCGCCGGGCTGCAACATCCCGGCGCCGTCCAGCAGCCGAACCTCGGCTTCCACCTCGGCGGTGCCGGCATGGAAATGCACCGGAGCGCGGTGCTTGAGGGGCTTCGCGCTGGGCAGCAGTTCCAGCAGGCAATCGAATTCGGTCACGACTTGAAACCGGCCCGGCTCGGCCAGCACCATGCCGCGCGTCAGCTCCGCGGGCTCGATCCCCACCAGGTTCAAGGCCGTCCGCTGTCCCGCCAGGGCGCGCTCCACGGCCGCCCCATGCACCTGGACTCCGCGCACCCGCAGGCGCCGCCCGCCGGGGTGAAGCTCCACCTCCTGCTCACGCACTACGGAGCCTGACACCAGCGTTCCGGTGACCACCGTCCCAAAGCCGCGCATCGAGAAAGCGCGGTCGATCGGCAGGCGCAGGTGGCGCGAGGCGTCCTTGAGCGGGACCTGCGACGCCGCTTCCCCCAGCCGCGCCCGCAGATCCTCCAGTCCCTGCCCGGTCACCGCGCTCACGGCCACCACCGGCGCGCCCTCCAGGAACGATCCGGCCACGTACTCCTCCACTTCCAGCCGCACCAGTCCCAGCATCTCCGGCTCGACCAGGTCCGCCTTGGTCAGAACCACGATTCCTCTGGGGATGCCCAGCAGCCGGCAGATGTCGAAATGCTCGCGCGTTTGCGGCTTGACGGATTCGTCCGCCGCTATCACCAGCAGCACCAGGTCGATGCCCCCCACGCCGGCCAGCATGTTCTTGACGAACCGCTCGTGACCGGGCACGTCCACAAAACCCAGGCGCACGTCGGGGGGCAGGTCCAGGTGGGCGAAGCCCAGGTCGATGGAGATGCCGCGGCGCTTCTCCTCGGCCAGCCGGTCGGTATCGATGCCGGTGAGGGCCCGAACCAGCGCGGTCTTGCCGTGGTCGATGTGCCCGGCGGTCCCGACAACGACGTGACGCATCGGCGCTCCCTGAACCTACCTCAATGTTACCCTGAGGGTTTGCACCGTCACCCTCTCTTCAAGGCCTACCTGGCGCTGGCGGCGATCTGCTTCGTTTGGGGCACCACCTACCTGGGAATCCGCATGGCCTTGGAGAGCTTTCCGCCGCTGCTATTGGTGGGCCTGCGCTTCACGATCTCTGGTTCCATCATGCTGGTGGCCGCCCGTCTGGTGCGGGCGCAACTGCCGCGGGGCCGCGATCTGGCGATCTCGGCGGTCACAGGATTCCTGATCCTGGGCATCGGCAACGCTTGCCTGACGTTCGCCGAGCTGTGGATCCCCAGCGGCCTGGCGGCGCTGATCATCAGCGTTTCGCCGTTCTGGATGGTGGGCATCGAGGCCCTCATGCCCGGCGGGGAACGCCTGCACCGGACGAGCGCGCTGGGATTGCTGGTGGGCCTGGCCGGGGCCGGCCTGCTGCTCTCCTCCGACGTGACCGGAACGAGTTTCGGCGGCGGCCTCCTCCGCGGGTTCCTGCTGCTTCAGTTGGGTTGCGCGTCGTGGTCGTTCGGCTCGATCTACCAGCGCCGGCAATCGACGCCCGCTCACCCCATCGTCACCGGCGCCGTGCAGCAGCTCGCCGCGGGCCTGGCGTTCCTGCCGGCGGCCCTGCTGGTGCCGGAGCACCCCGTGCGTTGGAGTCTCCGGGGGGCGGCGGCGCTCGTCTACCTGATCGTCTTCGGCTCGATCGTCGGCTACAGCGCCTACGTCTATGCGCTGGCGCATCTGCGCGTGGCCGTGGTCTCGATCTACCCGTACGTGAACCCGGTGGTGGCCGTCTTCCTGGGCTGGCTGTTCTACCGCGAGCCCTTCGGGGTGCGGGAGGCCGCCGCCATGGGCGTTATCTTCGCCGGCGTGCTGCTGGTGAAGCGTTCCACGCCCGGGGCGCGCGCGCAGATCTCCACCTAGTTCCTGCGCAGCAGCCTGGCGCCCAGCGCGCCGCCCGCCACCGAGAACCCGGCGAACAGCAGGAACAACACCGCCAGCGAGAACACGATGTTGATGGCCAAGCCCACCGGGCTGCGCATCATCTCGAGGACCTGGTCCACGTTGCCCTGAAGCAGGGGGACCTGGCTGAGCTGCTCGCGATTGGTGAAAAACCCGCTGCGGAAGGCCACCAGGAAGTTGAGCGTGAAGAACACCGTGAAAATGGCGAAGGCGAACACGCCTGTGATCCAGCCCATCCGCGCGCCGCTGGGCACCGACAGGTGCTGCCCGCTGCGCCGGATGTACAGGTGGACCCCCATGAACCCTGCGCCCACCAGCCACAGCGGGGAACCCAGCACCAGGTAGGGCAGCAGGATCAGCAGATTGGCCAGCAGACCCGCCAGGAACCCTATGCGCACGGCCAGCGAGTTGCGGAAGTTGATGGCCTGGGGCGGCCGGGGCGGCGGGCGCTCCGGTTCTTCGCGTTCTGCCGCCTCCCGAGACAGCTCCTCGAACTGCGGCTTGCCACACTTGTGGCAGAAGCGCG
>CAZIRH010000530.1:0-3048 GCA_964541065.1 uncultured Solibacteraceae bacterium | reverse complement strand
TGAAGTGTGCGCCACCCGTGGCGTGGGCTTTAGCCTGCTGCTGCGGGCTTCAGCCCGCAGAAATCTGTGCGCCCCGCGAAGATTCCCGGCGTTAGCAGCACACCTTCTCAGGCGGCGGCCCGGCGGCGCGGCAGCTTTCTCACGGTCTCCCGCAAATCCAGGTTGCGGATCAGCCGGTGCAGGTTATTGGGGTGCAGGCCCAGCAGGCGCGCGGCTTCGCCGTAGTTGCCCCCGGCCTGATCGAGGGCCCTCAGCACGATCTGCCGCTTGGCCCGGTTGACCGCTTCGTGGTAGCCCGCGGCGGGCAGCCCGGCAGACTCGGCTTCCAGCAGCGCCTCCGGCAGGTCCTCCGGCAGGATCAGCTCGGTGGAACCCAGCACCACGGCGCGCTCGATGGCGTTCTCCAATTCGCGCACATTGCCCGGCCAGTCGTAGTTGCGCAGCAGCTCCTGCGCCGCGCGCGAGATCCCCAGTACCTGCCGGTGCGCTTGCCGGGCGCATCTGGCGGCAAAGTAGCTGGCCAGCGGGAGGATGTCCTGCCGCCGTTCGCGCAGCGCCGGCAGCGTGATCGCGACCACGTTCAGCCGGTAGTACAGGTCCTGCCGGATGGCACCCCGGCGGATGGCCTCCGTCAGGTCGCGATTGGTGGCCGCCAGCACCCGCAGGTTCACCCGGATGGGGCGCAGGCCGCCCACCCGCTCGAACTCGTGCTCCTCGAGCACCCGCAGCAGCTTGGCCTGAAGCCCCGGCGCCATTTCTGAGATCTCGTCCAGGAACACCGTGCCGCCGTCGGCCACCTCCAGCTTGCCGCGCTTCAGGGCGATGGCGCCGGTGAAGGCGCCCTTCTCGTGCCCGAACAGCTCGCTTTCGAGCAGCGTCTCGGTCAGGGCCGCGCAGTTGACCGCCACGAACGCGCCCGCGGCGCGCGGGCTGTTGCGGTGGATGGCGCGGGCCACCAGCTCCTTGCCCGTTCCGCTTTCGCCCGCAATCAGCACCGTCGAGTCCGTCGGCGCCACCCGCGAGATGAACTGGAACACCGCGCGTATGGCGGGACTGTCGCCCACCATGTCGTGCTCGAGGTTGATCTCGGCCAGCAGCCGGCGGTTCGCGGCCACCAGCCGTTCCACCTCCTGCTCCAGGCGCAGGCCGGGGGGCGTCTCGGTTTCATACGCCAGAAACAGAAAGAGGCAGTCGCCGATGCGGATCTCGTCCCCGTGGCGGAGCAGACGTTCCTCCACGGGCAGCGCGTTCACCGAGGTGCGCTGACCGTCGCCCACGTGGCGCAGCAGGAATTGATCTCCGCCGCCCTCGATCACGCAGTGCTGCGGGGCCACCGAGGGATCGTCGATCACCAGCAGGTTGGAGGGTGCGCTGCCGATCGACACCTCCTGCTCAGGAAGGGCGAAGAAAGCGCCCTCCAGCGGCCCGGCGATGGCGAATAAGCGGGGGTTCACTTTGTTCAGGCTCTGGCTCTATCCAAACTGATTAGATGACTATCATCCATGCGGTGGTTACTTATTCCTGCGCCATGGCCCGCGGTGCGCCACCCCGCGGCAGCGCCCTGCTGGCTCAAGCACTTGCGCCGCGCCCCCGGGCGGAACCGCGACTCGCAGGCGTGGCAGCCAGATTGCACACGAGGCAATTCTCGGGCTCTCACCGAGACCTGGGAATCCAAGCAAAGGAGAGACAGACATGCGGACTTCAAGAGCACTAGCGATCCTGGCGGTTGTCGCGGCCCTGGCGGCGCCGGTGGCCGCCACAGCCGAGACGAGAATACGCGCCGTCATCCCCTTCGAGTTTGTGGCCGGCGGCGTCACGCTGCCCGCGGGCCACTACGAGTTCACTCAGCAGAGCCTCCCTCTGATGCTGAACATCTGGAACATCGACCAAGCGGCCGGGAAGGTGGTTCTGGTGACCGCGGCCTACGAGCAGAAGCGCGGGCACGCCGCGGCCCACGTGGTCTTCAACAAGTACGGTGACCGCTACTTCCTGTCAGAAGTCTGGGGCGAGGGCAGCGTCATCGGACAGCGTTTGCCGGAGACGCGCCTGGAGCGCGAGGCCTCTCTGAAAGCGGCAGCCCAGACGACGCTGATCGCAGCCCGGTAGGCGGCTGGCAGTCAGTCCCAGCGCCCGGCCAAGGCCGTGGCCGGCCTGGCCACCGACTGGAAGCGGAAGATTCGCACCGCATCGCGGCCCCGGATGCTCACCAGCGGCATGGGGCCGCGATCCAGGATCTCTTCGGCGGCGCGCTCGGTCAGCAGCGCCTCGGCGCAGGGCTTCAGCACGGGCTCTCCGGCCTCGACGTAGACGTGGGCGGGGAGCCCGTCCAGCTCTCGTACCTGGCCCGGGCGGAGACCCCAGCCGTATTGGCTGAAGCCCTGCCCCAGCAGGCAGGAGCAGGCCAAAGCCGGGTTGCCCCAGAGGTACTGCCCATGCACCGGGGGTCCCGGCATTTCCTCGAAACCGAACAACTCCGTGGGGTCGGTCTCGCGGCCATAGGGCAGGCGCAACAGGAAGCGCGGGAGGACCAGCCCCAGCCAAGCCGCCTCGCGGGCCCGTCGCAGCGCCTCCCAGGCTTCGTCCAAGTTCGCCTCGAGCGGGCGCCAGTCGTTCGGATCCGGGGTTTCCACGAGCGACTCGCAACCCAGAACGCGGGGGCTCACGCCCGCGAGGAAAGGCGCGCCGGCCTGGCGGGCAATCGCGGCCAGACGGGCCGCGAGTGCGATGTCCTCGCGCGTCGCATCGAAGATGTAGTTGCCCGCCAGCAGCGTCCATAGCGCGGCCCCTGGCGTCCCCACCGTCTGCTCGACCAGCAGCTTCCAGGTCTCGGACCGGCGTACGTCGTCACCGCCGGCCAGGTCCGCGGCCAGTTCGGCCTTCGAGATGTCAAGCAGATGGAGCTTCAGTTGCGGGCCGGTCTCCAGCCGCCGCACCAGGAACCACACCCCGCGCCAGGCGGCCTCGAGGGCCTGGAAGTCCGCATGGTGGAGCAGGGCCCGCATCTGGGCGCCGATGGCCGCGTCCAGCTCCGCCACCAGCCTGGCCTGC
>CAZIRH010000529.1:0-3052 GCA_964541065.1 uncultured Solibacteraceae bacterium | reverse complement strand
GAGGCCGCCAGTATGGCACGTCGGCAGAAGACAGCGAAACGGCCCAAGCCCAAGATAGTACTTCGGCTGCCCGACCTGGAGCAGTCGAAAAACGCGGTGCTGAATTCGCTCGCTGCGTATTCCGGGGCATGGCGATAGGCGTTCCGGGGGCATGGCGATAGGGATTCCGGGATGATGTCGATAGCGATTCCGGGATGATGGCGATAAGGATTCCGGGGCCGCCGATAATGTCGGCGGGGCCCGGAAGGGTCATCGCCACACCCGGAACGGTTCTCTAAGGCCGGCTGGACGAAGCGCGCTGGACAGACCCGCGGTGGTCTGGTCTCCACTGAAAGGTGGAGGAACCAGATTGCCGCAAGAAAGGTTGTCCATGCGCAAGATCAAAGAAGCACTCCGACTTCATTCCCTCGGACTCAAACAGCAGCAGATCGCTGCCAGTTGCTGCATTTCCCAGAGCACGGTTTGCGAGTACCTGCAAGCCGCCCAGGTGGCGGGGTTGAGTTGGCCGGATGTCGCGGACCTGGACGAACCGGCGCTGACCGCCCGCTTGTTCCCGGAGCGGGTGGCAGCCGTTCGGCCGGGCCAGTACCCGCCGCCGGACTTTGCCGCCATCCATCAGGAACTGCAAACCCACAAGCATGTGACCTTGCAGTTGCTCTGGGAGGAGTATCGCCAGGCTTGCCCCAACGGCTATCGCTACAGCCGCTTCTGTGAGCTGTATCACCGGTGGCGTTCGCACCAGGATGTCGTTCTGCGCCAGCAACACCGCGCCGGCGAAAAGATGTTCATCGACTGGGCCGGTGACACCATTCCGGTGTACGACCGCCAGACCGGCGAGCTGCGGCCCGCTTCAATCTTCGTGGCGGTGCTGGGCGCCTCCAGCTATACCTTCGTCCAACCGCGCTGGACCCAGACCTTGCCGGACTGGATCGGCGCGCACATCGACGCCTTCGAGTTCTTCGGCGGCGTGCCGGAGATCGTCGTGCCGGATAATCCCCGGACCGGCGTCCGCAAGGCCTGCCGCTACGAACCGGATCTGAACCGGACCTACCAGGAGATGGCCGCGCACTACGGCGTGGCGGTGGTGCCAGCGCGACCGGCCAAGCCGCGCGACAAAGCCAAGGTCGAGGCCGCGGTGCTGGTGGTGGAACGCTGGATCCTGGCCGCCCTGCGCCGGCGCCAGTTCTTCGGCCTGGGCGACCTGGACCAGGCCATGGCCGCGTTGCGGGAACGCCTCAACGACCGCCCGTTCCGCAAACGCGAGGGTTCGCGCCGGACGCTGTTCGAGACCCTGGACCAGCCCGCGCTGCGGCCCCTGCCGGCGGAGCGCTTTCAGTACGGTGAGTGGCGGACGGCCCGCGTCAACATCGACTATCACATCGAGTTCGACCGCCACTGCTACAGCGTGCCTTACCAGCTCACCGGACAGGCCGTGGAACTGCGCGCCTCCGCGGCCACGGTGGAGATCTTTCATCGGGGCGTGCGCGTGGCCAGCCATGCCCGCAGCCACGTGCCCTATCAAGCCACCACGGTGGACGAGCACCGGCCCCGCTCGCACCAGAAGCACTTGGAGTGGACGCCCTCGCGCTTGATCCAGTGGGCCGCGGGCGTGGGGCCGGCCACCGCCGCCGTGGTGGAGCGCATCCTGGCCAGCAAGCCGCATCCCGAGATGGGCTTCCGTTCCTGCCTGGGCATCCTGCGCCTGGCTAAGCAGCACTCGTGCGAGCGAGTGGAAGCCGCCGCCCGGCGCGCCCTGGCCTTCCACGCCTGTTCCTATCAAAGCTTGAAGTCCATGCTCGAGCGCGGCCTGGACCGTATCCCTGCGGAGCCCGCACCGCCCGGGCGGCCTCCGGTAGAGCACGACAACCTGCGCGGAGCGCATTACTTCGACACCCCCACCCTTCAGTGAGGAATCATGTTGACACAACCTACTCTTGAGAAACTATGCACGATGAGGCTGCGCGGCATGGCCGAGGCCTTCCGCGAGCAGCAGGAGGATCCCGAGGTCCAGCGGCTGAGCTTCGAGGAGCGGCTCGGCCTGCTGATCGATCGCCAATGGAACTGGCGCGCCAACCGGGCCCTGGAACGCCGTCTGCGCAACGCCCGCCTGCAAGGGCCGGCCTGCGTGGAGGATATCGACTTTCGCACCGCGCGCGGCCTGGACCGCCAACTGGTGCGCTCGCTCACCGCCGAATCGGTGTGGGTGCGCGAGCACCAGAACGTGTTCCTGCTGGGGCCCACGGGCATCGGCAAGACCTGGCTGGCGCGGGCCTTCGGGCAGAAGGCGTGCCGCGACGGCTACACCGCGTACTTCACCAAGGCCACCGAGTTGTTTCGCGACCTGGCGATGGCACGCGCCGACGGCAGCTTGCGCAAGCGGCTCTACCGCCTCGGCCGGGTCGATGTGCTGATCGTCGATGACTGGGCCATGGCGCCGCTGACGGACGGGGAACGCCGGGAGTTCCTGGAGATCTGCGATGAACGGTACCAAACCCGCTCGACGCTGCTGACCAGCCAACTGCCGGTCTCGGCCTGGCACGCCCAGATCGGCGACCCGACCGTGGCCGACAGCATTCTGGACCGGCTGGTGCACAGCGCCCACCGGCTCGAACTGAAGGGCGAGTCGCTGCGCAAGCAGCGCGCCGCCAAGCCGCTGCCAAGCCGGTAACTGGGCCTGCGGATGACGAGCTGTGGAAATGACAGGCGGTGGAAAGCGTGGAAAACCAAACGCAGGTTTCCCACTCTTCCCACCGCCCTTGGAAAACTCGCCCGGGGCGAGTTTCCCACATTCCCACAGCTCCGACTACTGGCCCCCAAATACCATCTCCGGAAAGGAGGAAGGATGAGCCCGCCGACAGGTTCTTCTTGACGGACCCCGATCCGTCCGGCGACAATAAATTTTCCGGCGTCGCTTCGCTCCGAGCGCGTTATCGACATCGCCCGGAATCGTTATCGACATCCCGTCGGAACGGCTTATCGACATCGTCGGAATACGCAGCTCGCGGCGGCGAGTTCCCAGGAATCGTACGGTCACGCAATCGACGAGTTTATT
>CAZIRH010000528.1:0-3067 GCA_964541065.1 uncultured Solibacteraceae bacterium | reverse complement strand
GGCGTTAAAATAAGGATTGCCTTGGGATACGGTCCTGGAGTATGCTCAAGGCATGGATGTGCCGGCGCTTCACGATGACAAACAGTGGCCCTATGTGCTGACCCTGTTGCCCTCTGATTTGGAGGAGTCCGCCAAGCAGACGGGAGCCGTAGTGCGTTGCCGCAACATTCCGAACGCGGCGGGCTTGCTCCGGATGGCCCTGGCCTATGGCGTCTCCGACCTCTCCTTGAAAGATGTGGCGGCTTGGGCGCACGCCTTGGGTTTGGCGGAGATCTCTGGCCCCGGTTTGTTTTATCGGTTGCGCATGGCCGAAGGATGGCTGGAAAGGGTGTTGGCGGTGACCGTGCAGGACACGCTGGGGCCGGCCCCTCAAGGGGTGCGCTTGCGGGTGGTAGACGCCACCGTGATCAACGGCCCGGCCTCGATCGGAACCGATTGGCGGGCGCATGTGTTGACCGACCCGGCCAGCGGAGGGTTTCGTGCGGTGGAGATCACCGACAACCAGGGAGGCGAAGGCTATGCCCGGCATCCGGTGCGAGCAGGGGAGGTGGTGCTGGGAGACCGGGTCTATGGTACGGCGCGCGGAATCTATGCGGTGCGGAGCGCCCACGCCCAGGTGGTGGTGCGCATCAATCCGCACATCATCCGGTTGTGCAACTTGAACCGGCAACGCCTGGACTTGAGCAAGCATGGAAAGAAGGTGCCCAGGGTTGGGGTGGTAGAATGGGCAATCATAATTCCTATCCCCCCTGATCGCCGGCCAACGAACTCGCGCAAGACCTGGCGACTCAGCAAAGCCAAAGATTGGGTGCCCGCTCGGATCGTGGCGGCACGAACGCGCGTGGGCCACATCATCTGGGTGCTGACGACGATCCCCGCCGCCGAAATGTCGGCCGTGCAGGTGCTGGAACTGTATCGTCTCCGCTGGCACATTGAGCTTCTCTTCAAGCGGTTGAAATCGTTGCTCCCCCTGGACCAACTCCCCTCGCGACAGGGCCCCACCGCCAAGAGCTGGATGCTCGCGCGTCTGCTGGCGGCGGCGCTGGCACACCGCCTGGTCCAGCCTTCCGGTCCACTTTCCCCCTGGGGATACCAACTCCGGCCGGCCGGGCTACACGCATAGCGCCTGGTCGCGCTTCCGCAGGACGCTATGGGCCCTGCGCGGAGCGATTCTCGGCCCTGGACCGTGGCTACTGGTAGGCGATGAGCAGAACCTTGCCAAACTGCAAAGCTCGCCGCGGCGCAGGGAGCCGTTGGCGATCCGCTATGCTCTCAAGCGGCGCGCACGAGCTTCCTTATTTTAACGCCTATGGGCCTTCAGCCTGTCGCTGGAGTTTCTACATTTGCTGGGAAGATTGAAGCACGTTGAGCACTTCCAGACTGGCGGCTCCAGGCCTCGGCACGAGTGCCTGTCAAGACCGAAACATGCTGAACACTTTGTACCGAGCACATCGTGAACACTTTTCGGTGCTTTGGCGCTGACGGAAGGAGCCCGCAGGGCGACTGGAGTCAGCGCCAAAGCACCGTCGCCCCGCCGACCGTCACCCCTGGGTGGCATCCTGCGGCTCCTTCGCTGGCTGTCGCTCGGGCCGGCGAATCACCAGCTTCTCCGCGTCCAGAACGCCGATCTCATAAAAGCTGAACCACACCCGCCAGTGGCGCTCATCGGTCTGCTCCAGACCTACCGCCTCCCCTTCCAGCGCATGGGCCACGAACACGCTCTGCCCCGACCAGCGCATCTGCCCACCCGGCGACACTTGCCGTACGTGCCAATCCGCAGGGTATTCCACCTTCCGCAAGCGCCCTGGATACGATCGATCCGAAGGCTGGTAGTACAGGGCCGGGGGCTCCTGCCCCAGCGCTTCATGCGGACGCTCCTCGTTGCACACCCGGCGAAACTGATCGAAACGCTCCTGTTGCGCGCGGCGGCTGGAGGCCGGCGGGGAAGCCGTCTCCTGTTTCAGAGTCCGGTGCAACCGCTCATGGCGCCCGTTTTGTTGCGGCCGGCCCGGGGCGATGTGTTCGGGCACGATGCCCAGCTTGATGAACCACGCCGACAGCCCGGTTAACCCGCTCTCCCCGTTGCTGCCGAAAGGAGCTCCGTTATCCGTCCGCATTCGCTCCGGCAATCCATACTCTCGAAACGCCGCCTCGAACACCGGCTTGGTGTGCAGGTAATCAGCCGCCTTCAGCACCTGGCAGCGCAACAAGTACCGGCTGTAGCCGTCGGAGATCGTCAGCGGATCGATCCGCGTACCATCCCCGGTCCGAAACCAGCCCTTGTAATCCGCGGACCAGACCGCGTTCGGAGCCCCCGCGTGAGCTAAGGGCTCGCTGGCCCGCCGGCTGGTGCGCCGTCGCTTCCGCGCCACCGTCAAGCCGTGGCGCTTCAGGATCGCTCCGATGGTACTCTCCGCCGGTATGCTCTTGGCGGCCTGATCACGCTCCAAGCGGGCGCGAATCTTGGGCGCACCCCAGGTCGGGTGCTCCTCCCGCACCCCGATCACCAGATCTTCCATCTCCGGAGAAACCGCGTTCGGGTGCTGGTGCGGCGCCCGCGACCGATCCCGCAGCGCCCCCAGGCCTCCCCTCTGGAACCGGCTGAGCCACCTGTAACCCGTCGCTCTGGTCACTCCATAAAAGCGGCACAGCTCGGCCATGTTCCAGTCGCCGCTGTTGCATTCTTCCACGAAGCGACACCGCTCTTCCATGACGCCGTGTGCTTCCCAGGGCATAAAACATAATGCCCCGAAAGTGTTCACGATGTGCTCGGCACCATCTGTATATTATGTGCCCGGTACATACCCTGGTACCTGGTGAGCGCGCTCCTCTGGCATACTGGGAAACTCGGACCCCATGAGCTCCTCGAACGTGCTGGCCCGCACCGCATTCTACTGCGCCTTCGGCTCGGCGCTGGCGGCGCTGGTCTCGATCGCCGCCTCGCAGATTCTGCTGGCGCTGGCGCTGGCTGCGCTGCTCGCATCAGGGACCCCGCTGCGCTTGCCGCGCGTGTGGCTTCCCCTGGCCCTGTTCATGACGGGCACGGTGGCCTCGCTGGCGCTGGCCA
>CAZIRH010000527.1:0-3070 GCA_964541065.1 uncultured Solibacteraceae bacterium | reverse complement strand
GCGCGTGGTCTGGCTGGCCTGGACGGTGCGCTCGCCGGTATCGGCCCCGCGCCCGCCGAAGGTCTCATAGAACCGGCCAATCGAGTTGTGCCCGTTGGCCACGTAGAACATGTAGTTGGCCGCCCAACCGTCGTAGAAGCCGTGCGTCCAGACGCCGGGCACGCCGCGCTTGGTCATCTCGTTGATCTCGTGGTAGGCCAGCGTGTGCCACTCGTTGATCACGATGGGGTCCAGCCAGGCGTTGTACGGCCCCATGCCGGTCGAGGTGTACAGGAAGGGCACCGATTCGTGCAGGTCGTGCAGCACCTGGGGGTGCCACTCCAGGAACGCCTTCATGGTGTGGCGGCTCAGCGCCAGCGACAAGGCCATGCCGTCGCGGTTGTTGTCGTGGGCCACGTACTTGCCCCAGTAGATGAGGTTGGGGGCGGCCCGCTTGGGGTTCGCTTTGCGGTAGTTGTAGATGTCCACCTGGCGGTCGTGGCCGTCCACTTCGAGCAGCGGCGTGAGCAGCACGATGAGATTCTTCCGGATGGCCTGGATGAAGGGGGACTCCTCGACCGCCAGCCGGTAGGCCAGCTCCATGGACATCTCCGGCGAGCCGGTCTCCCCCGAGTGGATGCTGCAAGTGATCCAGTACATCGCGAGGCCCTCGGCGATCAGGGCCTTGGCCTCGGCCTCGGCGGTCTTTCGCGGCTCGGCCAGCCGGGCGGTGATCTCCCGGTAGCGGTCCAGCTTCTGGAGATTGGCCTCCTCCGAGATAGCGACCAGAATCATCTCCCGGTCCTCTTCGGTGCGGCCCATGGAGAAGACCCGCACCCGGGGCGAGGTCCCCGCGAGTGCCCGCATGTAGCCGTAGATGTCCTTCGAGTAGGTCAGCTTGTCGGGCGTCCCGACGGCGTAGCCGATCACTTTCTCGGGCGTCGGCACGGTGTCGGAAGCCGGCAGGTGATCGACCAGCTCGGTGAGGAAGAACGGCTCCGTGGTGTACTCGCGGATCTTCTTGGTGTAGGCCTCGTCGAGCTTCTGCTCGACGGCCACCGGCTTGGCCGGGGCGGTTTTGGGTTTCCGGGCGGCTTGGGGCGTGGCGATGCACGCCGCCAGCAGGACAAGACAGGCGGATCGATGTTGTGCGCGCATAGGGTAACCTCGTTATCATAGAGCAATTCCCGCCATGACGACGTTGACCCATCTGGAATGCAGCCGGTGCGCGGCCCGGTTCGAGCCCGGCAAGCCGTACAACCTGTGCCCGTGTGGAGGCCCGCTGCTGGTGCGCTACGACCTGGAAATGGCGCGCACCACCTGGAACCGCGAGTGGATCCGCACCGGGCCGCCGACCATGTGGCGCTATGCGCCCGTGCTGCCGGTGCGGAACCCCGCCTCGGTGGTCTCCCGCGGCGAGGGCATGACGCCGTTGATCCGCGCCGGGCGTGTGGGCCGTCGGCTCGGGGCCGCCAACCTCTGGATCAAGGACGAAGGGCTCAACCCCACCGGCTCGTTCAAGGCGCGGGGCCTGGCGTGCGCCATCTCGATGGCGGTCGAGCTGGGGATCAAGCAGGTGGCGATCCCCTCGGCGGGCAACGCCGCCGGGGCCCTGGCGGCCTACGCCGCGGCCGCACGGATCGAGGCGCACATCTTCATGCCGCGCGGTGTGCCCCAGGCGAACTACCTCGAGTGCCGGGCTTACGGAGCACAGGTCACGCTGGTGGACGGGTTGATCAGCGATTGCGCCAAGCTGGTGGCCGCAGGCGCCGCGCGCGAGGGCTGGTTCGACATGAGCACGCTCAAAGAGCCCTACCGCATCGAGGGCAAGAAGACCATGGGCTACGAAGTCGCCGAGCAGTTCAACTGGGAGCTGCCCGATGCCATCTTCTATCCGACCGGCGGGGGTGTGGGCCTCATCGGCATGTGGAAAGCGTTTGCCGAGATGGAGGAGCTGGGCTGGGTTCCCAGCCGGCGCCCCAAGATGATCGCGGTTCAGGCGGCCGGCTGCCAGCCGGTGGTCGCAGCCTTCGAGCGGGGCGAGCCGCGCTGCCAGTTCTTCGAGAACGCCGCGACGGTGGCCGCCGGGCTGCGCGTGCCCAAGCCGCTGGGCGACTTCCTGATTCTGGACGCGCTCCGGGCCAGCGGCGGCACCGCCGTGGCGGTCAGCGATGCGGAGCTGCTGGATGCCGGCGCCGAACTGGCCTCCGAAGAGGGCATTTTCGCCGCTCCCGAAGGAGCCGCCTGCGTGGCGGCTCTGCGCCGACTCCTGGCAGATGGCTTCTTGAGACCGGACGAGCGCATCGTCATCTACAACACCGGCACGGGCCTGAAATACCTGGAAGCCTACTCGACGCGCTTCCCGCGCGACGCTTCGAGCGAGCCCGACAAGCTGGGCGGCCTGATCACCCCGCGGTGATGCCGCGGCGGCCGCGAGGAGTCACATCCCACCAGTGCGACTCAGCCCCAGGGCCCGCATGCGCTTGTGAAGGTTGGTGCGCTCCAGGCCCAGGGCGCGGGCCGCGGCCGAGACGTTCCCGCCGGCTTCCTCGAGCGCCCGCAGGATCTGCTCGCGCTCGGCCGCCTCCCGCGCCGCGCGCAGGCTCGAGCGCGTCCCGGCCTCCGGCATCCGCACTTCCAGAGGCACGGATTCGAGCGTGAGCCGCTCGCCGGCGGTGAGAATGGCCATGCGTTCGACCACGTTTTTCAACTCCCGCGCGTTGCCCGGCCAGGGGTAGGCCTCCAGGGCGGGGAAGACTTCTTCCTCGATCGTTTTCGGCTTGAAGTTGTTCCGGGCGCAGAACTCGGCCAGGAAGTACTCCGCCAGCGCCGGCACGTCCTCGGGGCGCTCTCTGAGCGGCGGCACGCGGATCGGCACCACGCACAGCCGGTAGTACAAATCCTCGCGGAATTGTTTCTTCGCCACCAGGGCTGACAGATCCCGGTTGGTCGCCGAGATCACACGCACCGACACCCGGATGGCCTGCTCGCCGCCCACCCGGTGAAACTCGCCCTCCTGGAGCACGCGCAGCAGCTTCCCCTGTGCGGTCTCGTGCAGATCGGCCACCTCGTCCAGGAAGAGCGTCCCGCC
>CAZIRH010000526.1:0-3085 GCA_964541065.1 uncultured Solibacteraceae bacterium | reverse complement strand
ATTCGTGGTTCTCAGGAAAGCCGCCTAGAATGCGGCTCCCCACGAATTCTGGCGCGGAGCCGATAAAGGAAGCTCTTGTACCAGACCACCGGCTTGTGGCTGGGCCTTCCCACGGGCCGCGTCAACAACTCCGCAATGTCCCGCTCCAGATTGTCGTTACCCGGGATGCGGATGACATATTTGACGCCCCGCTCTTCCAGGGCGTCGTAGATCTCCGGCTTGCCGAAGGCAGCGTCGGCGCGAAACACCACCTCGTTGCCCTGCTTCTGTTGCCGCTCAATCTCCGGGAGTAGGAGTTGTTCCCAGTCTTCGGCGCTGTGGACGTTGCCTGGCCGCAGCTTCGCCGCCCAGGAGTCGCCCTCACGATTGAACAGCAGCAGCGGGTGGTAGCAGGTGGACTCGAAGTGTCCGTTGTAGGCGCTGTTCTCCTGCTGGCCGTAGACCGGAATCTCGGTGCTGTCCATGTCAAGGACCACCCGTTGCGGCGCATCCACGGCCTGCGCCCTGCCGATCAACTCGCGACTGATCGCGGCCAGACCGGCGAGATTTTCTTGTTGGGTTAGCAGTTCTGTCTCGAACGATTGTAGTCGTGAGGTCAAGGCTGCCCCACGATCCCAGATCTTCTCCGATCCAATCAATCGGAACGTCGGATCTTGGGAGAGCCGCTCGGCGTCGTTGACATCCTCATAGCCCGCCATCCGGCTGTAGACGGACTGGCGCAAGAGGTCCGCCAGCGGAAGTTGCGTGTTCTTCCCGCGCCGTGAGTCTGTCAGGTGTTGTGCGATGAGATCACCGAGTCCTAATCGTTCGTCCAACTCCCGCACCAGAATCAGGCCGCCGTCCGAGGTGACCCGCGATCCCTGGAAATCGATCTTCAAGGAAGTGTTGAACGAGAGCTGAAATGGCTGGTTTTGCTTCTCACCCATTGGGTGTGGACCTCCTGAGTGTCTTCATTGCATTGAACCCCTCATGAATAAAGGCGTCCGACAAGATCACAAAGTTATCGGGTAAGTGACCAAATCGGAAATCCGGGTTTCTACGAGGCCCTGAACAACTGGGGGACAGCGCTGCTGGTTCAGGCGGAGCGTAAAGCAGGTGCGGCCGGGACGCTGCTGTTGGCGCAAGCGAAAGAGGTGCTCCTCAAAGCCGAGGGCATGTCGCCTGGCTCAGGTGCCTACAACCTAGCCTGCTTGAACGCCGTCCAGGGGAACGAAGATCAGTGCCGCGAGTGGCTTGAGCTGAGCCGGGCGCGAGGCAGTCTGCCCACTCGTGAGCACCTGTTGTCGGATGAGGATCTTCAGGGCGTCCGCGAGCGAGAATGGTTCCAGGGCTTCTTGGGTCCCACCGCTGGCGGTCCCGAGTAGTAGTCCGGCGAACTATGCACTCGGCCTGGCAGACCACGAAGAAGTGCCGCGGGCGGCACGCTGCACTGCTAACCGCGAGATTCCTGACGAGCGGCCACGATTCCTGCGGGCTGAAGCCCGCAGCGGCACGCTGAAAGCGTGCGCCACGCTGGCCTCAGTCAGACCGAGGCCGTCCCAGCAGCCAGGCGCCGCCTGCCGCCAGCGCCAGCGCCGTCCATTGCTCCAGGAGCAGCGGCCCGAGCAGCGGGTTGGCCTGGTCGTGCGCGCGCACGAACTCCACCAGGAAGCGCGCGCCGGAGTACAGCAGCAGATAGAGGCCGATGACGGCGCCCGGCCGGTGCGGCCGGCGGAAACGCCAGTAGAGGATGACGAAGATGACCGCCTCGGCTAGGGCTTCGTACAACTGCGTAGGGTGCAGCCGTACTCCCAGCGGGGTCCCGAAAAGCTGGTGGGCCAGGGGATCGGTGAACGTCACAGCCCAGGGCAGCTCCGAGGGCTGGCCCCAGCAGCACCCCGCGAGGAAGCAGCCCACCCGCCCGACGGCGTGGCCCAAGGCGATGGCGGGCGCGAACACGTCCGCCACCTCCAGGCCGGGCAGCCCCTTGCGGCGCAAGTACAGGAACGCCACCAGCAGCGCGCACATCAACCCGCCGAAGAAGACTCCCCCCGCGCGGAAGGTGGCCAAGGTGAAAAGCTCGCCCGGGTTGCGCCAATAGTAGCCGACATCCGAGACAATCATGAACAGCTTGGCGCCGACCAGCGCCGACAGGCCCACATAGATGCCCAGGTTGACGAGCGTCTCCGTGTCCAAGCCAGCCTTCCGCCCCAACCGTGCCGCCATCCACAGTCCGATCAGGAAGGCCAGCGTGACCATCACGCCGTAGGTGGACTGGAGGTAGCCCCCGATGCGGAAGGCTTCCGGGTGCATTCAAGCCCTCCGCGCGGCGCGCCGCATGCGCCACAAGTCCCACAGGGTCGCCAGCGCGCCTACGGTGATGGCGGCGTCGGCCACGTTGAAAGCCGGCCAGCGGAACTGGCCCACGTAGAGCTCCAGGAAGTCCGTCACCGCGCCCCGGACCAGGCGGTCGTGGAGGTTGCCCGCCGCCCCGCCCAGAATCAGCGCCAGGGAGAACCGCTGAACGGGACTGATCTGGAGCGCTCCCTCGGAGCGCCACAGCAGACCGGAAATCACCACCACGGCCGCCGCCGTGAGCACGATGAGCAGCCCGGAGCGCCATTCCGCCTGGATGCCGGCCAGCAGGCTGAAAGCCGCGCCGCGGTTCTCGGTGCGAAGGAGGTTGCAGAAGCCCGGGATAACGGTGTGGGTTTCCCAGTCGCCGAGGTGGTGCTCGACCAGCCACTTGGTGAGCCGGTCCAGCAAGAGCACGCCGCCCGCCACGCCGTAGACCCGCCAGCGCCCGCCCCGCTCAGCCATTCAGGATTTCCGTCACGGCCTCGACGCAGGCCGGGCAGATGGTGGGGAAGCGGTGGCTGGCGCCCACCTCAGTCGAGTATTTCCAGCAGCGCTCGCACTTGGTCCCGGCGGCGCGGCTGACCTCGACCCAGAGGGAGTCGCTCTGGCCGGCCTCGGTCGTCACCTGGGAGACGATGAACAGCCCGGGCAGCTCCGCCGCGTACTCTTCCAGCAACGCGAGCAGGGGCTGGGGCGCACGCAGATCGATGCGGGCCTCGAGCGGCGCGCCCAGAAGCTTCTCCTGGCG
>CAZIRH010000525.1:0-3089 GCA_964541065.1 uncultured Solibacteraceae bacterium | reverse complement strand
CCTCCCCGTCCACCGCCATGTGGTAGCCGCCCAGGCAGAACCGCGAGACCTTTAGGCCCGACTGGCCCAGCGTGGCCATGGGCATGGGCGCCTCCGCGAGCGCCTTCAAACTGGCCGCCAGCGCGGCCGAAGGCAGTTGGAGCAACGTTCGGCGCTTCATGCCGGGATGATACCACGGCGGGGCGCCCGCTCAGCCGGCAGCAGTGGCCAGCGCCCCATCTGGCAAGGCCGGCCTGCGCCGCTGACCCTACCGCGTGAGCCGCAGCATGACGACTCCGTGCCCCTCCACCGTCTCCGTCAGCTCGGCCTGCGCCACCCCCTTGTCCGCGCGTGCCCAGAGATCGCGAACTTTCACCTTGCCGGTCACGCCTATCTCGGACAGCTTCGCCGTCACCTGCGCCGGCTCCGTGCCGCGATTGAACAGCCCCACGGCCCAGGCGCCCCCGGCCAGCGGCCGTGCCCACACTTCCGTCTGGCCGCTTTGGGAGACCCGTCGCGCCTGCCGGCCCAGCTTGTCCTGATCCACTGCGATCACTTCCCGGTTCAGCAGCACCGCCCGAGTGGCTTCGCCCATCTGGCGCAGGTCGTTGCCCGCCAGCAGCGGAGCGGCCAGCAGCGCCCACAGGCTCATGTGCGTCTTGTACTCGACATCGGTCATTCCCCCGTTGCCGATCTCCAGCATGTCCGGGTCATTCCAGTGGCCCACCTTCGAGTACCTCGCCCAGGCGTCCTGCCCGAACCCGATGCGCTCCATCGACGCCCACCGGTCCTGGATGTCGCCCGTCGTCCGCCACAGGTTGCCGCCCGCCTTCGCGGCCCACTCGCCCGCGTTGTTCTGCCCGTACTGGCAGAGGGCGTACACGATCGGCCGTCCTGTTTCCCGCAGCGCCACCGCCATCTTCTGGTAGGCCGCCCGCTCCTCCTCGGCCGTGGTGTAGACCGCCCGCGCGCTGCACCAGTCGTACTTCAGGTAGTCCACACCCCACGTCGCGTAGGTGCGCGCATCCTGCTCCTCGTGCCCGTAGCTGCCCTCGTATTGCGCGCAGGTCCTCGGCCCGGGCGACGAGTAGATGCCGAACTTCAGCCCCTTCGAGTGCAGGTAGTCGCCCAGCGCCTTCATGTCCGGGAACCGCTCGTTGCCCCGGATGTTGCCCTTGGCGTCACGCGTCCCCTGCCACCCGTCGTCGATGTTCACGTAGACGTAGCCGGCGTCTCTTATGCCGCTCGCGACGATGGTATCGGCGATCTCCCGCACCAGAGCATCGCTGATCTTCGCCCTGAACCGGTTCCAACTGTTCCATCCCATGGGCGGCGTCCGCGCCAGCCCGTTGTCCGGCAGTTCGCTCAACTCCGGCAGCGGCAGCTTGGGCGGCGGAGCCAGCGCGGCCAGCCGCTTCTTCGCTTCCTCAGGGCCGAGCTTGCGGGCCGTCATCTCCATGGGCATCCTCATGCCCCCACCCGCGCCGGGAGGCGGGCCGGCGGCGGGAGGCGGCCCCGCGCCAGGAGGCGGCCGGAACCCCGCGGGCATCACGCGCTTCAGCTTCAACTCCTCGCCGGCGATCTGCCCTTCCGTCACCATCCTCCGCTCCTGCTCCCCCATCCGCATCACGGTGGCGAAGGTGAAGCTCTCGCCCTCTATCTTTCCGTCCACGATGTCCTGCGCCGCGAACAGCGTATGAACCTTGCCGGTCAGCTTGCCGCCCTCGGCCTTGAACTCGTGGATGGTCTCCCTCTGCTGCCCGTCGGGCGTGGTCACCACCGCGCTCCACACCCCGGTCAGCTTCGCCTCGATCGCGCCCGGCCCCTGCGCCAGCGCCAGTGTCACCAGCAGTGTTCCTAGCATCGTGACCACCTCCCGGTTCGTTCGGGGAACTTCTGTCCGGAACGACTATGCCAAAGCTGGCTCATGGCCGGCGTCCAGGCCGCGTCCCGCCGCTTGTCGCCGACGCTGAGCTCGGCCGTCAGAACAAGGCCACTCAGCCGTTCCCCACCCACCGCAGTTCGAGCAACCCGTGCCGTTCCAGCTTCCTGAACTCCGGGTCGCCGGTCGCGAGCGGCGCGGGCACCGATCGAGCCGTCGCCGCGGCGAAGGCATCGGCATAAGAGATTGGGAACTGCGCCTTCAAGCGCGCGGCTTCCAGAACCAGCTCTTCGGAGACTGGCCAAATGTCCAGAGGCATCGCACGAAGCTGCTGAAGAATGCGGCCCGCTTGAGTCAGGCTCGCAGCCTTGGCGGTCAGGTAGTAGACCTCCCCAAGGTTGATCAGGTTGAGAAACAGCCGGACCCGGCCTGCCGCCGCGGCGCGCCAGAGCAGGTCCATGGCCTCGGCCCCGGGCCGCTGGCCCTTGAGCCAGGCCAGCAGGATCCACGAATCCAGAACCACTGCGCCGTTCACAGCCTCCCCCGGTCGCGGGCGAGTTCCTGGCGCCGCTCCTGCTCGCGGACCTCCATGACCGGGCTGTGCCGCAGCACGCCGCGCAAGCGAAGTCCCGCCAGCCGCCGGGCGGGCTGTGGAGGCGTCCCCTTGAGCCACACGTCGATGGCCTGTTCCAGCGCTTTCTGAATGCTCGTACCGCGCCGGACAACCTCCAAGCGCAAGCGCTTGTGCTTGGCCTGGGGCAGCCGCAGCGTGGTGACCACGAGTCCTTGGTCTCGTGCAGTCATACCATCATGATAGCATGACTGCACAGGAAGCCCTACTTCGCGTCCCGCCAGTTGTCGCCCACGCTCACGTCGGCGATGAGCGGCACCTCCAGCTTGTGCACGCTCTCCATGGCGGACTTCACCAGCCGCGAGACCTCGGCAATCTCCTCCGGCGGCGCCTCGAAGACCAGCTCGTCATGCACCTGGAGCAGCATGGTGGTCGCAAGGCCGCGCCGCCGCAGCTCGCCGTCGATGGCGATCATGGCCAGCTTGATCAGGTCGGCGGCGGTGCCCTGAAGCGGGGTATTCACCGCGGTGCGCTCGGCGAAGGCCCGGGCGTTGGCAATCCGGCTGTTGATGTCGGGGATGGGCCGCTCGCGGCCGAACAGGCCTTGCCGGGCGAGGCGCCGCAAGCCATCGTCATCGACGTGAGCCGGCTGTCGGT
>CAZIRH010000524.1:0-3104 GCA_964541065.1 uncultured Solibacteraceae bacterium | reverse complement strand
TGTGGCCCACCAACTGGAACAACAACAACTGGGCGGACTGGAACGGCAAGCAGTTTGAGCGGAAGCAAACCAAGAACGCTCCGGCCGTCGCCGGCACGGGCGGCCCGAACATGTTCCCGGATCCCAAAGCCGCGCTGGATGCTTTCTCGGGCGCCATGCCCGGCGGCATCGGCATGCGCAACGGCATCCGCGGCGATGGCATTTTCAACATCGACGCCAGCCTCTCCAAGCGCTTTCGGATCCACGAGGGCCATTCCCTCCAGTTCCGCTGGGAGACCTTCAACCTGACCAACACGACCAAGTTTGATGTCAACAGCGCGTCCCTGGACATCTCGGTCGCAGGAACCTACGGCAAGTACAGCTCCGCGCTTACCGTGCCACGCGTCATGCAGTTCGGCCTGCGGTACGAATTCTGACCGGCGTTCTTCGGGGGCCGGGCGCGCCCGGCCCCTACAGCTCCAGCGGGAAGCTATCCAGGGGCGTGAGACCCTCCGCGCCCACGATGTAGTTGCGCTCCAGGCGGATGCCGCCCTGGAGCGCTTCCGCGTACAGGCCCGGCTCGACGGCGAGGACCTCGCCCTCCTGGATGACCTGATCGCAGCCGGGCGTCAGCCACGGCGGTTCCCAGGCCTCCAGCCCCAGCCCGTGGCCGGCGTGATGGATGGAGGCGTTCTTGATGGCGGTGCAGCGGTCCAGGTGGGTGCGCACCTCCTGGTAGACCGCGCGCGCGGGCACTCCCGGGCGAATGAGCCGCTCGACCAACTCGTGCACCTCCCTCACGTGCGCCCAGACCTCCAGTTGCAGCGTGCTGGGAGCTCCCGCCACGAAGGTGCGCGTGAGGTCGCAGCGATAGCCGCGAAAGGTGGGGAAGAGATCGAAGATGTACAGGTCCCCGGGGCGCACCCGCCGGCCGGTGGGCGGCCCGCCCGCGCCAATGGCGCGCGGCCCGCTGGCGAAGTCCCCTCTCAGCTCGACTGAGGTCTGGGCGTGATTCACCATGGCCTCGTAGATGATGGAGTGGGCCTGGTACTCGGTCATGCCGGGCTCCAGGCGCGCCTTGATGGCCGCGAAGGCCGCGTCCACCAGGACGGCCACGGCGCGGATGCTCTCCAACTCGTCGGCGTCCTTGACGCGGCGCATCTCATCGAGCACGGGGGTAATGTTCCGCGGCCGCTGCGTCGAGAGCGCGCGCGCCACCTCCCCAAGGCGGAAGTCGATGAACTCGTACTCCAGCGCCACCGAGCCCGCCCCGGCGGGAATGCCTTTGACCGCTTGGCAGACCAGCCCGTCCAGTTCCTCATCCACGGTCGAGCGCGTGAAGGGGCGCTCCAGGCTGTGGCAGGTGTAAACGCAAGTCTCGTCCACCGCCGACTGCTTTGGTTCATGGTTGGTGCATAGCAGGCTACGGCCCGAGGCGCGCAGCGCGAACACGTGAGGCAAGCCGGGATCCACCAGCACGCCGGAGAAGTAGTAGATGGTCTTGGGATTGGCCAGCACCACCAACTCCAGCTCCTGGTCTTCCATGTGCTCGAGCAGGCGCTGCTGGCGGCGGCGGCAGCTCTCCAATCTCAACATCTGGTGTCGTCCTCGGCTTGCAGTATACACCGCGGCAGGTGCGCCCCAGCAAGGGCGCCCGCTGCGGGGTGTACACTGAAGCCATGAGGATCGCCATCTTGGTTTCAGGAACAGCCTTGGCCGCCGGCCTGCTGGCGCAGGTGGTTCAGCCCGGCACCCCGATCGTGCCCGGGCCGTGGCGCTTTCCGGCGGCGCTGCGCCTGTACCTGGAACTCACCGACGCCCAGATCGACAGCATCACTTTCCTCAACACCGAGTACCAGCGCCTCGTGCAAACCAAACAGCGGCGCATGAGTCAGGTGCAGCAGGAACTCACCGAGGAGCTGGCCAAGGACCCGTTGGATCCGATGGCCATCGGCCTGCGCTATGCCGAGCTGGAGGCCACCCGCCGGCAACTCGACGCCGAGTTGGGGCGCACCCGAACGAAGATCCGGGCCGTGCTGAAGGAGCCTCAAGCCGCGAAGCTCAAGGTCCTCGAGGACATCACCAAGTTGTTGCCGATTTACAGCGAGGCCGTACAGGTCAACCTGCTGGAGGCGCAAGCCTGGACTCCGATGCCCGTGAGCGGCGGCGTCATCGGCGGCATCATTTTCTCTCCGGGGCCAGCCGTCAACGAACCTTGAGAACAGGGCCGAGTTGCTGATGGCCTCCGAGCGGTTGCCCGCCTACTGCGACCTCAGCCTGCCGGTCCCGTTGGACCGCCCGTTCACCTACGGCTTGCCCGAGACCCTCCGGCACCGGGTCCGTCCGGGTTGCCGCGTGATCGCGCCGTTCGGCACGCGCAAGCTGACCGGCGTTGTGTTGCGCTGCCACGACGAGCCGCCCGAGGGCGCCGTCCGCGAAGCCTTGCGGCTGGTGGATGCCGAGCCGGTCTTCGATGAGCCGGCCCTGGCGCTGGCGCGCTGGATCGCCGACTACTACTGCGCGCCCTTGGGGGAAGTCCTGCGCGCCATGGCACCGCTGGCGTCCGAAGTCCGCCGGGACAAGGTCTACTCGCTGAGCGAGAAGGGCCGCGACACCATCCGCCAGCTTGCCCTCGGCGCTTCGGAGGAAGACCCCATCATCCAGCTCCTGCGGCTGCTCGAAAGCCGCCCTTCCTCGGCCACCTACCTGAAGGGCAAGTTCCCCCAAGCCGGCAGCCTGATCCCGCGGCTGCTCAAACAGGGGCTTCTCGAATCTGAAGAGGTCGCCGTCGAGCGGGACCCGCTACGCGCGCCCTCTGCGCGCCTCCGCGTGGCGCTCGCCGCGCCCCCTGCGGAAGGTAAGTACATGAAGGCCGAACGCGAGCTGTTGGCCTATCTGGAGTTGCACCCCGGATCGCACAACCTCCGCGACGTGGAAGCGGCGGTGCCCAATGCCGGCACGGCGGCCCGCGCTCTGGCCCGCCGCGACATCCTCACACTGAAGGTCGAGCTGCCCACTGTGTCGATGGCCCCCGCGCGCCCCCGGCACGTGCTGAACCCGCACCAGCAGGCCGCCTTCGAGGCGATCCACGCGGCCATCCAGGCCCGCCAGTTCCACGCGTTCCT
>CAZIRH010000523.1:0-3112 GCA_964541065.1 uncultured Solibacteraceae bacterium | reverse complement strand
CTTTTTTGTCGGGTGTGACCGATGGAACTGGACTTTGACAAGCTGGGCGGCCTGGTCCCCGCCGTCATTCAGGACCACGCTACGGGTCGCGTGCTGATGGTCGGCTTCATGAACCGCGAAGCCTTCGCGCGCACCGTCGAGACCGGCTACGCCACCTTCTACAGCCGCTCGCGGCAGAAGCTGTGGATGAAAGGCGAGACTTCCGGCCACCGGCTGGTGGTCAAGGAGATCTCGACCGACTGCGATCAGGACGCCGTGCTGGTGCGGGTGGAAGCGCTCGGTCCCGGCGTCTGCCACAATGGTTACCCAAGCTGCTTCTATCGCAGCTACCGGCAGGGCGCTTGGGCCGTGACCGAGCCCCGCTCGTTCGACCCGGAAACCGTTTACGGGGGCCGCGCATGAAACTGAAACTCGGAATCCCCAAAGGGAGTCTCGAAAACGCCACCATCGACCTGTTCCGCCGCGCGGGCTTCAACATCACCGCCACCAGCCGGTCGTACTTCCCCTCGATCGACGACCCGGAGATCGACTGCATGCTCATCCGCGCGCAGGAGATGGCCCGCTACGTCGAGGACGGCGTGCTGGACGCGGGGCTGACCGGCCGCGACTGGGTCGAGGAATGCGCCGCGCAGGTGGTCACGGTGGCCGACCTGATCTACGCCAAGCAGAGCTTCGGCAAGGTGCGCTGGGTGCTGGCGGCGCCCGAGGCCTCGCCCTTCCGGTCGGTCCAGGACCTGGCAGGCAAGGTCATCGCCACCGAGCTGGTCGAAACCACCAAGCGGTATCTGGCGTCGCACGGCGTCCGCGCCAAGGTCGAGTTCTCCTGGGGCGCCACCGAGGTGAAACCCCCGGAGCTGGCCGACGCCATCGTCGAGGTCACCGAAACCGGCTCCTCGCTGCGGGCCAACAAGCTGCGGATCATCGACACGGTGCTCGAATCCAACACCCAGCTCATCGCCAACCAGGAGGCCTGGCAGGACGGCTGGAAGCGGCGCAAGCTCGAAGACATGCAGATGCTGCTCGAAGGCGCCATCAACGCCCTGGGCAAAGTGGGCCTGATGCTCAATGTGCACAGGGACAGCCTCGCGGCGGTGCTCGAGGTGCTGCCCGCCCTGAAGAAACCCACCATCTCGCACCTGAGCGACGAGGAGTGGCTGGCGGTGAACACCATCCTCGACGAATCCACCGTGCGCGCGATCATCCCGCGCCTCAAGGAGGCCGGGGCGCAGGGCATCGTCGAGTACCCGCTCAACAAGATCGTGATGTAGCGCCATGATCCGGATCATCTCCTCGAGCAAAGCCGGGCCGCTGCTGAAGCGCCGCGCGTTGCGACTGGCGGAGGCGGAGCGCGTGGTGCGGCCGATACTGGAGGCTGTTCGCAAGCGAGGCGACAAGGCGCTCCTCGAGTACGCGCGGCGCCTGGACGGGCTGGAGCGCGATGGTGTCCGAGTGCCGAAGCGCCAACTGGTGAAGGCGGCCTCCGGTCTCGAACCTGGGTTCTGCGCCGCGGTCCGCACAGCCACCAGCCACATCCGGGCCTATGCCCGGAGGCAGTTGCCCAAGGAAAAATCCTGGCTAGCCGCGCCCGGCCTGCGCCTGGGCCAGATCGTGCGCCCGCTGGAGGCCGTAGGCTGCTACATCCCCGCGGGCCGTTACCCGCTGCCTTCGACGCTGCTGATGACCGCCATCCCCGCGCAGGTGGCGGGAGTCGAGCGCATTTGCGTGGCCTCGCCGCGGATGGTTCCCGAGATCCTCGGCGCCGCGCACTTGCTGGGCTTGAAAGAGGTCTTCCAGATGGGCGGGGCGCAGGCCATCGCCGCTTTCGCCTTCGGCACGCGTACCGTGCCCAAGGTTGACCGCATCGTCGGCCCAGGCAACATCTACGTCGCGGCGGCCAAGAAGCTGCTGGCCGGCGAGGTGGGCATCGACTTCATCGCGGGGCCCACGGAGACCCTCATCATCGCCGAGGACGGCAACCCAGCGGTGCTGGCGGCGGACATGCTGGCCCAGGCCGAGCACGACGTCGAGGCCTCCGCCATCCTCCTGACCACGTCGAGAACATTGGCCGACGCCGTCGCCGTGCAGATCATCGACCAAGTGACAGCTCTCCCGGGGGCGACGGTGGCAGCAAGCGCCATTGCCCGCAACAGCGCCATCATCCTGGTGGATTCGCTCGAAGAGGCCCTGGATCTGGCCAACCGCTTCGCCCCGGAGCACCTCAGCATTCCGGACCGGGCGCTGCTCGGCAAGGTCCGGCACGCGGGCAGCGTTTACATCGGGCCCCACAGCCCCGAGGCGGCGGGCGACTACGCCTCCGGTCCCAACCACGTGCTGCCCACCGGCGGCGCAGCGCGCCTGCGCGGGGGCCTCTCGGCGGCGGATTTCGTCAAAGTGATTTCGACGCAGGAGCTCACTCCGGTGGCGCTCGCCGAGCTCGCGCCCGCCATCACCACCCTGGCACGCGCCGAGGGCCTGGAGGCGCACGCGCGGTCCGTGGAGGTGCGCGCTCATGGCTGACGCTCTGCGCCCGCGCCGGGCCGTCCTCGAGATGGCGCCTTACTCGCCGCCCACTGCCGGGCGTGCCGGCAAACTCCGCCTGGACTTCAACGAGAACACCACCGGCTGCTCGCCTCGCGTCATCGAGTTCCTGCGCGAGCGCCTGAGCGCCGAGGGGCTCTCGGTCTACCCGGAGTACGGTGAGACCCGCCAGGAACTGGCCGCCTTCTTCGGCGTGGACCCCAGCGAGCTGCTGCTGACCAACGGCACCGACGAAGCCATCCAGCTCGTCATCAACACTTACGTGGACGACGGCGAGGAAGTCCTCCTGCTCCAGCCCTCCTACGCCATGTACCGCTTCTACGCCGCGGTGGCGGCGGCGGCCATCCGCGAGATCCCCTACCGTGCGGAGACCCTGGCATTTCCGCTCGAGGAGCTGTTGCAGGCCATCGGCCCGCGCACCCGCGGCGTGATCATCGCCAACCCCAACAATCCCACGGGCACGGGCGTAAACCTGGAGGGTATCTCCAGGGTGGTCGAGAAAGCCTCCGGCGCGGCGGTCATGATCGACGAAGCCTACTACGAGTTCAGCGGCGTCACGGTGCTGCCGCTGCTC
>CAZIRH010000522.1:0-3114 GCA_964541065.1 uncultured Solibacteraceae bacterium | reverse complement strand
AGAGCATCTGCCTTTTAAGCAGAGGGTCCCGGGTTCGAGTCCCGGCCGGCTCACCAGCGCTGCGCTGCTGCTCACCACAACCGCCGAACACAGGCTCAAGTATAATTGAGGCAATGACACTGACTATCCGCTTCTTGCGAGAGACCGACGGACGGAGGATCGCCGACGTGCCGGAGCTCCCGGGGGTGACAGTTTACGGCGCGACCCAGGAGAAGGCCGCCGCAAAAGCGGAAGCTCTGGCCCTCCGGGTCATTGCCGAGGAAATCGAGCACGGCGAGTTGCGACTGGAAACAGCCGGCGTTCAGTTCTCAATCGCGGCATGAGCGCGTGGGCTGCCACCAAAGCGCGGCGCGTGCTGGCCGCACTTCAACGGATCGGTTGGAGCGTGGTTCGCACATGCGCGAGCCGGCGTAGGCGCTCGAGACGGGAATCCGGGCTTATTGCTTCGCGCGCGCCAGCCGGAGCAGCGTCTCCAGAAGGTAGTAATCGCCGTAAGTAAGCATGCCATCGTGCGGACGCGTGGCGCAACCGTGCCGGAGCACGCCGGGGGGCGTCTTGTCGTCCGCGCCCACGGGCGTGAGATATCGGTCGATCAGAGACCGCACGATGCGTTCGCATTGGCGGCGATACTCGGCCGCGCGCGCCCGGTCCGGCGTGAGTTCGGACAGGCTGAGCAGCCCGCCGGCGATCAGCGCCGCCGCCGAGGTGTCACGATTCCGGAAGTGGACTCCCTCATCCCCGAAGTCGTACCACGTCACGCCATCCTCCGGCAGGTGGTTCAGAACGAACGCCGCCATCTTCTCCGCCGTGGTCAGCAGTTGGGGATGCTGGGTGGCCCGGTGCGCCTCCGCGAAGCCGTAGAGCGCCCACGCGGTGCCGCGCCCCCAGGACGTATCGGCGGCAAAGCCCTGGTGCGTGTGCGTGAACACTCTGGCCGCAGGCGGCGCGCTGTTGGGGTACGCCACGGTGCTCCCGCTGGAGGTGAAGACCTGGCGGTTGTCGCCCGGATTGTAGTGAATGGACTGAATCACCGAGCCATCCTCGCGCACCAGCCACTGGGCGGACTTGAGCGCGTGCTTCAGACCGAGGTCACGCCACTGCGGGTCGCCGCTCAGGCGCGAGGCCCGGTACCAGATCTGGAGGTTCATCATCGTGTCGATGATCGTGTCGTCCCCATTCACCGCCCAGGCAGCGACCAACTCGGTTGCCGGGTTGTAGAGTTGCTTCAAGCGCTCCGCGGCCCTCATCACGCCAGCGCGGTATTTCGGGTCCTGGGTGATCTCGTAGGCCAGGGCGGACGAGTAGAAGTTCAGGAAACCCACGTCGTGGTTCTGCTGTGCCTCAGTGCCCAGCAGGCGCGAATTCCACAGCTGCCCAACGGCGGTAGCGCTCCTCACCGGTATACTCGAACAGCTTCCACAGCCCGCCGACCCAGAAAGAGCCGGTCCAGAAATAGCCCTTCTGTTCCCTCCACTCGCCGGTATTGTGGTCGCCGTCGGTGAAGAAGCCCAGACCGCCGGACCTATCCGCCGCACCCGCCGGCGTGGGGGTGATTACGGGCTCCCACTTCCTGGCCGTCCGGTCAGCGGCCTGGCGCAGCAGTTCAATAGCTTGCCCATAGGTCCGGCTGGTTCCGGGCGCCAGCGTATCGGGAGGCGCCGGCTGCGGCGCAGCCTGGCTCGAGAGCAGCTTGAGGGTCGCCGGCGCGCCGATGCGGCCGCTCATCGCGGTCACGAGGGAAAGGAAATCGTCGCGGTTCGGCGGGGCCGTGGGCGGGGTAACGAGCGTGCCGCCGTGAAGCCGTTGTGCCGGAGTCTTCGCCGACACCACGAGGTTCTCGCTTCCTTCCTGATCCCACAGCCCCGCCACGTACCAGCGCGCTGTCCCGTTCCGGGGCGCCAGCCGGATGAGGTGATTGGCGGCGTCGGACAGACCGCCGGCGGAGTCCTCCTTCGAGATGAGCACCATCAACCCGAGGTTCTGGTCCGGCAGCGCTTCGGTGGCCGTCGCGCCGGGTTCCAACGCCTGGTGTCCCCAGGTAGCTACCACCTGAACCGAATCCGGCGCCCCAGGCGCTGAAAGCGCTTCTACCCCCGCTTTTTTCGGCAGCCCGGTCACCAGCGTGAGGCCATCAGCGCTCTTCGCGAGGATTCGGTGCTCAAACCCGTGCTCTCCCGCCCACATAGTTATGCGGCTCACCAGATCCACGGTGCGGCCCCCGATCTTCCAGCCCTGGTACTCGAGTTCCGCGATCGCGCGAAGCGGGCCGTCGCTGATGATCCGCCATTTCCGCTCCGCCACGTCGGCGACTCTCGCCGCTTTGCCGTCCACCAGGGCGCCGACGGCGCCGATGCCCAGCGCCTCGCCAATCTTGAAGATGTCGCGGCCCAGCGGAGACTCCGCATGATAGTTGTACTCGGGAGAGCCGAACAGCTCCAGATACAGGCCCGGACGCCGCTTGCCATACAGATCGATGGCGTTCCGCTTGTCGAAGTAGATCCGCCAGGCGGTCAGCTCGGATTCCCAACCGAGGCCCTCGAATTTCAGCGTGAACTTGGTGTGCGCACGTTGGGGGTAATGACCGCGAAGACGGGTGATCGTCGGAGTGTCGCCATAAGCGAGCGTCACAATCCGGGTTTGCTTCGGCTTCAGATCAATCTGAAAGGCCAGCTCGTCGTACTTGCCGTCGCCGTCCAGATCGTCGGCCTGCGACACCAGCTCCGTCGTCTGGAGCGTGCGCGCATCTTCATCCAGCGTGCCGGCCTCACTGGTCGTGACGATGGCGTCGCCCGCCCTGAAATCGGGCGCGATGCGTTTCAGGTCGGCCACCCGCATGCTGACATTCTCGGCCGGACGGTTCTCGGCGGTTGGATTCGTGACCGCGAGTTTGACGACCTTGATGTGCGGCGCGGCTTGAATCGCGCCGGCCGCAGCCAAGCATATCCACACAGACAGCGACGGACCGCAGCTTCGCAGTTTCATCTCGTCACCTACCCTCCGTCCACCACCAACCCGTGACCGTCACGGGATACGAATCATAGCACTCTTCGCCGGACGCCCGGAAAGTGGCGCTCTTACTTTCCCTCGTCTTCCTGCTCCCGGCGGCGGACCGGC
>CAZIRH010000521.1:0-3143 GCA_964541065.1 uncultured Solibacteraceae bacterium | reverse complement strand
CAGTTCCTCATGAGCCTGTATGAGAGGGGTTGCTTCCGGTTTGCGGAACTCGAGGGATGGCTCCGGCGGCATGCGATCCCAACCAACGTTTTGCCTTGACGGGCGACCGCGCGCCTCTTCCACTTCACCGGAGGCCGTTTCTAGATGGCTGTGGGTGGTCCAAGAGGAGACCGCTCATGCCCCACCGCGAGGTCTTCGCCGAGGAGACGCGCTCCAACCACAAGCAGTTCCTGTTCCGGCGCATCGCCTGGCGCACCCAGGCCAACACCTCTACGGCTTGGTGCCGCAGGAGTCGCCCGATCCCCGACCGGGCCGCGGCGGCCTTCAACCGCCCACGAAACGGCTCAGGATCAGCCAGCCGACGACGATCGCGATGACCCACATCCAGTCCATTGCTTTCATTGTACCCTGCGGCGCCGCGACCGTTCGCACGTTCTGCTAAGGTGAAGGCAAGCCTCGGGATGGAGAACCAGAAAGACGGCAGCGCGCGAGCGGAATCCGGTGCCGTGCACGGAGCGCTGGGCCGGCTGCGCGTGCTGGGCGTGCCCGTCCGCCTGCACTTCACGCTGGTCCTGCTGCTGATCTTCGTGCTGTTCGTGGGGATCGGCGAGCGCCAGTCGCCGCTGATGAACCTGACGGATGTGGCCGCCGTGGTGTGCTCGCTGTTCCTGCACGAACTCGGTCACGGGTTCGTCTGCCGCCGGCGGGGCATCAAGATCCTGGAGAAGGTGATCTTCCCGATCGGAGGCCTCTCGAAGCTGGACCGCCAGCCGGAGCCCCGCGAGGAGTTCTGGATGTCGGCCGCCGGCCCGGCGCTCAACCTGGCGGTGGGGGGCGCGCTGATCGCGTTCCTGGCCTCCCACAACGCCCTGGTGCCCCTGTCCAGCCTGGGGCAGGTGAACCTGTTCAGCGTGATGCAGAGGGTGGGCGTGCTCAACCTGCTGTTGGGTGCCGTGAACCTGCTGCCCGCCTTCCCCATGGACGGTGGTCGCATCCTGCGCTCGCTCATCGCGCTGCGCCGCCCCCACCACCAGGCCACGCGCATCGCCGCCGCCACCGGCCAGTGGCTGGCCATCGCCCTGGGCCTCTACGGGATGCTCTCGACCAACTTCCTGCTGATCTTCGTCGCCTTCTTCGTCTACCTGGGCGCGGCGCAGGAAAGCGCCGCGGCCACGGGCCGCTTTCTCACCCAGGGTGTCCCGGTGCGTGCCGCCATGGTGACCGACTTCCGCACGCTCTCGCACGGCGACAGCATCCGCGACGCCGCCCGCCTCTTGCTCGACACCGCCCAGCAGGATTTCCCGGTGCTGCACGCCGGGCGGGTGGTGGGGCTGCTGAGCCGGACGGCGCTGCTGAGGGCTCTCGCCTCGGAGGGGCCTGACGCTTACGTCGCCAGCGCCATGGACCGCGAGTTCGTCCGCCTTTCTCCGGAGGAGGATCTCTCCCGCCTGCTTCCCGCCGCACTGCGCGCCGGCTCCTGCGCCCTGGTCATGGAAGGCGACGAGCTGCTGGGCCTGCTGACTGCCGAGAACCTCTCGGAGTTCGTCCTGCTGCGGCGCTTCGGCATGGAACCTGAGCGGAACATCCCGCCGCCCGGCGCCTGACAGACCGGCGCGAAACCGTTTCAGCCGGGGGCTAGCGCCAGGCTGCGAAAACTGAACGCCCCACTCTCCCGGGACAACTGCACAACCCGAAGCCTGTCGCCGGCGAGACCGGCCGCCACGGTCTCGTGACCCGAGCCCGGGGCGAAGCGCAGCAGCGTGCTGCCGTCGGCCTGGACGACTTCCACCGTACCGTCCTGGTAGTGGAGCAAGGTCCGCGAACCTTCCAGCGCAGCGCTCAAAACGCCGTGCGCGCTGTAGAGCACGCCAGCGCGGCTGGCCAGGACGGCGAACGCCTCCTCCGTCGAGTAGATGAGAGCCAGGTCCGGTTCGACCCGCAACGCGCAGCGATACCTGAGCCACCGCTGGTCTTCCGGCACGCATTCCGCCACCATTGTCGCGGGCTCCGGAGAATCCAAAGGCAGCCACCACAGGTCGCGATCGCAAAGCATCACCAGCTCACTCAAGTCCGCCTGGATTCCTGCCGAGGTCCAGCGGGCGCAGTCCCAGCCGAGGCGGCGGGAGAGCTCCCGGTCCCGGTTCAGGGTGCCCAGCCTGCCGGTCTCGGTCCTGGCGGGCTGAGACGGGAGGCTGCCCCGATTCAACAAGAAGTCCGGGTCCTCGATGAAAGCCCGCAGGTGGGCGTCGTAGCCAATCGGGCTGTCGGACGGCCCAAACTCCACCGCGCGGCCCTGTGGCATCTCGAACAGGTGCAACCGGTGGGCGCTGTCGTAGTCATCCACGAAGGCTACGGCCTCCCCCGCCGGCGAGAAACAGATGCCGTGGGCTTCTGCTCGGTCCGTGTTGATGCGTCTTGACCAGACCTCCTCGCCAGTCGCCTTCATCAGATGGAAGCACTCGTCTGCACGCAGCCAAAACGCGATGTGGCTTCCATCCGGTGACGCGGACAAGTACTGGACGTCCTCCAGTCCTTCCGCCAGAGTGACCGGCTCAGTCTCCGGAGCCACCCGCGAGAGGCGACCGGCGTGAAGCACGACCGCCCCCGGCGTGGAACCCAACACCACGCCCGACACGTGGGACATACTCACCCCCACGCCCTCCACGCCAGCCACGCCGCTCCCGCCAGCCAGCCCAGCCCGGCGTTGTATTCCCGGTTCTTGAGATACAGCGCCCAGCGGAAGCGACCGGGATCGGAACGCTGCGGGCGGCGCGGCACGAGCCACGGCACGCGGGCCGCGTAGTGCGCGTACTCGGGGAAGAGGTTCCTCAGGTGCTGCTCCTCCAGTTCGATGGCCGGCAGGTAGACCAGCGCGAAAACGGCCGCGAACAACACGCCCAGCAGCGGCCGCCGCGCGGCCACCACCAGCCCGGCGGCCACCACCAGCGTCCCCAGGTAGAGCGGGTTGCGGCACCAGGCGTACGGCCCGCTGACGGCCAGGCGTTCGTTCTTGGCCAGATGCCCGGCGGCCCAGGCGCGCAGCAGCAGGCCCACCGCGGCCACCGGCAGACCCAGCGCCAGCGAGCCCGGCGCCGGCGCGGAGAAGTACGCAAAGGCCGCCACCAGCAGGAAGCCCGCCGGCA
>CAZIRH010000520.1:0-3147 GCA_964541065.1 uncultured Solibacteraceae bacterium | reverse complement strand
ATGATCGGCAGTTGGAGGATTCGGCCGCCAACAGGCACCGGTTGGAGGCAGGTTACAGCCTGCGCGCGGCCACCAAGACCCTCTCCAGCGACTTCGCCTACGCCCGCCACTTCTGGGATTTCCACTACCGCTTGGCCCGCGGCCACAACCGCCTGGAAACCGACTTCACCGCGGGCCTGCTCACTGGCCGCGCTCCCTTGTTCGAACGCTTCTCGCTGGGCAACAGCTACACTCTGCGGGGCTGGAACAAATTCGACCTGGCGCCGCTCGGCGGCGCGCGCATGGCGCACAACTCGCTCGAGTACCGCTACCGCATCTTCAAGGTCTTCTACGACGCCGGCGCGGTTTGGAGCCGCGGGCAGGACGCGGCGCCGAAGCACTCCCTCGGCGTCGGCCTGGGCCACAGCGGCTTCGCCATCGCCATGGCCTTTCCCATCCGGGACGGGCGGGCGGAGCCGGTCTTCATGGCGGGGTTGATCTTCTGATGAGCCGGTTCGGGATCGCTGGCAGGTGCCTGCTGGCCCCTCTGGCGGCCGGCCTCTCACTACCGGCCCAGCCCCTGACGGCCCGGCTGGCCAACGACCACCTGCGGGTAGCGGCGCCGGAGCTACGCTTCCTGACCGGGAAGGTTCTGGAGCGCCTGCACAACGGCGCGCCGGTGGCGCTGGCGTTCCAACTGAGCCTCTCTACCGACGCTTCCGCCGGCGCGTGGCTCCGCGACGTGGCGCGTTTCGTCATCAGCTATGACCTGTGGGAGGAGAAGTTCTCCCTGGTCCGGCTGGGGGCCCCCGCCGGAACGGCCTCCCATCTTTCCGCTGAGGCAGCGCAGGCCTTGTGCATTGACGCGCTCTCGCTACCTGTGAGTGGGCTGGCCGCCGACAAGCCGTTCTGGCTCAAGCTGGAAGGGCGCACAGAAGACCCCAAAGAGGAGGCGGGACTGGAAACACAGGGAGGCGTAAGCCTGGCGCGCCTGGTGGAGCTGTTCAGCCGGCGCCCCCGCGGACAGCAAGAGCGCTGGGTGGCGCAGACTGGCCCCCTACGCCTCGCGGATTTGAGAAAATCCTCCGGGCGGGCACGGTGAACCGGCTTCGCAATCGGCTGATCCTGGTGTTCGTGGCGGCCACGCTGGCCCCCGTGGCGGCCACCGTGTGGATCGCCAGCTCGTTGCTCGAACACAGCCTCAGCTACTCCTCGACCGAGCGACTGGACGCGCTATCGAAGACCCTGGAGGCTACAGGCCGCGAGCTGTATCAGCGCAACCGGGAGGCCCTCAAGGACGCCGCCCTGGCCGGGCGGATCGCCCCGCAGCCGCACCCCAGCGCCGAGCTGACCCGCTGGCCCCGAGAGCTGCGTGAGTTCTGGGAGAGCGGCACGCCCGAGCGTTTTGCTCTGGGCGGCGACGACGGCGACCGGCTGGACTACCTCGTGCGCCGGCCCGGCGCCGTGTGGGTCTACTCCCGGGACCTGGGCGCCGTCAGCATGACCCGTTTGGCGGAGCAGTTCCGCCAAGCGCGGCAAGCCGTCGAAGCCTCCCGCGCGCGCGATCTGCGTCGCGGCCTGCTGTACACTTTCGTGCTGCTGGCTGCGGCCGTGTGGGTGGTCTCTCTGGCGGCCTTGGTGGTACTGGCGCACCGGATCAGCCGGCCCATCCAGCAACTGACGGCGGGCCTGGCCCAGTTGGCCTCCGGCGACCTGAGCGCCCGCCTGAAGGAGGGCCGCGACGACGAGGTCGGACGCGCCATACGGGCTTTCAACCACACCGCCGCCCAACTCGAACAGAGCCGGGACCGGCTGGTCTACCTGACGCAACTGGCAAGCTGGCAGGCGCTGGCGCGGAAGACGGCGCACGAGCTGAAGAACTCGCTCACGCCCATCCGCCTGACCATGGAGGAACTGCTGGCGCGGCAGGGCGACGGCGACCCGGCGTTCCTGGCGCAAGCCGCCCGGATCATCGTCGATGAGGTGGAGAGCCTTGAGCGGCGCGTCCGGGCATTCTCCGAGTTTGCCGCCGAACCCCCGGTGCGCCCGGTGGCCATCGACCTCAACGGCGCGGTCGAGGAGCGCATCTCGCTGCTGCGGCGGGGCCATCCGGGCGTCACCTACCAGACCCGGCTGGCGCAGCCGGCGCTCACGGCCTGGGCCGACGAGGACCTCCTCAAGGGTATCCTCACGAACCTCCTGGAAAACGCCGCCGAGGCCGCCGGAGACCGCGGAACGGTGCTGGCGGTGACCGGGAGCGAGGGCGGGCAGTGCTTCGTCGAGGTTCACGATTCGGGGCCGGGGCTGAGCGAAGAGACGCGCAGGACGCTGTTCTCCCCCACCATCTCCTTCAAGAAGGGCGGCATGGGGCTGGGGTTGTCGATCGCCCGCAAGAACGCGCTGCTCACCCGGGGTGATATCTTGCTGGTGAAGGGCCAGCTCGGCGGCGCGGGCTTCAAGGTGCTGCTGAGCGGGGCCGCGGCCCATGCCACGCATCCTGATCGTTGACGACGAAGAGAACATCGGCCAGTCCTTGCGCCTGATCCTGGAGCGCGAGGGCTACCAGGTGAGTGTGTGCCGCTCGGCGGCCGAATTCCACGCCCACGCGCACAACCGGCGCGCCGACCTCTACCTGCTGGATGTCCGGCTGCCCGACGGCAACGGCATCGACCTGCTGCGTTTCCTCAGAGCCAACGACAGCCAGGCCCCGGCGCTCATGATCTCCGGCCACGGCACCATCGCGGACGCCGTCGAGGCCACCCGCGCCGGCGCGTACGATTTCCTGGAAAAACCTCTCAGCCGCGACCGGCTGCTGCTGGCCCTGAAGAACGCGCTCGAACAATCCGCTCTGCGCCGCGAGAACGAGCGGCTGCGGGAGCTGCTGGGCGAGGGGCCGAGAATGATCGGGCGCAGCGCCGCCTTTGAGCGGGTGCTCCAGCAAGCCGAGATGGTGGCCCGCTCGGACGCCCGCGTGCTGCTGGCGGGAGAGTCCGGCACGGGCAAGGAGCTGCTGGCGGCGTTCATCCACCGGGCCAGCCCGTTCGCCGCGGCGCCCTTCGTGAAGATGAACTGCGCCGCCATCCCCACCGAATTGCTCGAGAGCGAGATGTTCGGGCACGAGAAGGGCGCTTTCACCGGGGCCGCCTCGACGCGCCGCGGCAAGTTCGA
>CAZIRH010000519.1:0-3154 GCA_964541065.1 uncultured Solibacteraceae bacterium | reverse complement strand
GCTCGTCGCGCACGTTGCGAATGCGGCTTTCCGAGACCTCGCTGATGTGGAGCAGGCCGTCGGTGCCGGGGAACAGCTCGACGAAGGCGCCGAACTCCACCAGGCGGACCACCTTGCCCAGGTAGGTCTTGCCCACCTCGGCCACGGCGGCGATGTCGGTCACCATCTGGCGGGCCTTCTCCATAGCCGCCTCGTCGGCGGAGTAAATGCGCACCGTGCCGTCGTCCTCGACGTCGATCTTGACGCCGGTCGAATCGGTAATGCCGCGAATGACCTTGCCACCCGGCCCGATCAGCTCGCGGATCTTGTCCGGCGGGATGGTCATGGTGAAGATGCGCGGCGCGTAGGGCGAGAGCGCCGTCCGCGGGGCAGCCAGCACCTCCTCCATCTTGGAGAGCACGAACAGGCGCGCCTGGCGGGCCTGCTCGAGGGCCTGCCGCATCACCTCCGCGCTGACGTTGGCCACCTTGATGTCCATCTGGAGCGCCGTGATGCCCTCCCGGGTGCCCGCCACCTTGAAGTCCATGTCGCCGTAGTGGTCCTCGGCGCCTGCAATGTCGGTGAGCACGGCCACCCGGTCGTCGTCCTTCACCATGCCCATGGCGATCCCCGCGACCGGCGCGGTGATGGGCACGCCGGCGTCCATCAGCGACAGGGCGGCGCCGCAGACGGTGGCCATCGAGCTGGAGCCGTTGGACTCCAGGATGTCGCTCACCACGCGCAGGGTGTAGGGGAAGTCCGCCTCACAGGGACTCACGACGCTCAGGGCCCGCTCGGCCAGCACGCCGTGCCCGATCTCGCGGCGGCCCGGGGCCCTCAAGAAGGCCACTTCGCCCACGCTGAACGGCGGGAAGTTGTAGTGCAACATGAAGCGCTTGGAAGTCTCCGAAGGATCCAGCAGCTCGATGCGCTGTTCATCTTCCTTGGTTCCCAGGGTGACGGTGACCAGCGCCTGGGTTTCGCCGCGGGTGAACAAGGCCGAGCCGTGCGTGCGGGGCAGCACGCCCACCTCGATCGAGATGGGGCGGATTTCGTCGAAGGCCCGCCCGTCGGGACGGCGGCCCTCCCGGAGCACCTGGTCGCGGAAGATGCGCTCCTTCAGCGTCTCGAACAGGCGCACGGCCTGCTCCTTGTCTTCCTCGCCCGCCGCCTCGACGACCCTCTTCTTGAGAGCGTCGATGCGGGCGTAGCTCGCGATCTTCCCGCACTTCTGGGCGTCCAGCGCGTCGGTCAACTCCTCGCGGTAGGTGGCCGCCATCGCGTCGTACATCTGCTGATTGAACGGCGGCGGGGTGACCGCGCGCTTGGGCTTGCCGGCCCTGGCCACCAGCTCGCGGACGCCGGCGATGATCTTGCGGCAGCAGTCGTGGCCAAACTGGATGGCTTCCAGCACCTCGGCCTCCGCAGCCTCCTGGGCGCCCGCCTCGACCATGACGATGCCGCTCTCCGTGGCCGCCACGACGATATTGAGCCGGGCCTCCTTGGTCTGCTCGTAAGTCGGGTTAGCCACCAGTTGGCCCTTCACCAGGCCCACCCGGACCGCACCCAGCACCTCCGGGAAGGGGATGTCGGAAACGGCCAGAGCCGCGCACGCGCCCACCATGCCCAGGGTGTCCGGGTCCCGCACCGGGTCCGCGGACAGCACCATGCCGATGACCTGGGTCTCACAACTGAAACCCTCCGGGAACAGCGGCCGGATGGGCCGGTCGGTCAGCCGGCTGGTCAGGATTTCCTTCTCGCTGGGACGCCCCTCGCGCTTGAAGAAGCCGCCGGGGAACTTCCCGGCAGCGTAAGTGTACTCCCGGTAGTCCACGGTCAGGGGAAAGAAGCTAATGCCGAGCCTGGGCTCCGCGGCGGCGCAGGCGCTGGCCAGCACCACCGAATCCCCGCAGCGGACCACCACGGCCCCGCTGGCCTGCTTGGCGACTTTGCCGGTTTCCAGTGTGAGCACACAAGTGCCCAGGTCGATTTCACAGGTATGAACCATAACGAACCCTCCCATCCCGGCCGGACCTCCGCGCCGGGTCACTTCTGGGCCTCACGGCCCAAGAGGGAGATTGGAGCTAGCGTAGGCGGTGAGGAACAAGCGGGCTTCGAACCAACATGGCGTCCCGCCCGGCCAATCTGCCGGGAGCCGAACGGCAACGGAACTTGGCCCGCTGTGCCTACGAGTACCTTCTAACGGCGGAGGCCCAGCTCCTGAATGAGGACCTGGTACCCTTCCGGGCTGTGCCGCTTAAAGTAGTTCAGCAGCCGCCGTCGCCGGGCCACCATGGCCAGCAGACCCCTCCGCGAGGAATGGTCCTTGCGATGCGCCTTGAAGTGCTCGGTGAGCTGCGTGATCTGACGGGTCAGCAGCGCCACTTGCACCTCCGGCGATCCCGTGTCGGTCTTGTGTCGGCGGAACTTCGCTACCACGCGCTTTCTGGAATCTGTCGCCAGCGCCATCCTAGAGTGGGTACTCCTTCTCTGTTCTCTTAATCTCCGTCTTCTCCCCCGTAGGATAGCACAAAGCGCGCCCCGGGCAATCGATTTCGGCGCAGGTCTGGCCAAACCGCCGCATGCCCGCTCCCTGACGGTCGCCGCTCTGATATGCTTCCCTCCATGAGGTGCGAGGTCTTTCTGGCGCTGGTGGCCTGCGCCTGCGGCGCCGCCGCGCAGATTCCCCGTCCCGAGCATCCTCAGCCGCAGTTTCAGCGCGCCGAGTGGCTCAACTTGAACGGACCATGGGAGTTCGAGTTCGACGACTCGAACGCCGGGCTGGACGGGAACTGGGCCGCCGGAACGAAGAAGTTCACCCGGAACATCACGGTGCCGTTCTGTTTCGAGAGCCGGGCCAGCGGCATCGGCGATCCGTCCTTCCATCCCTGGGTGTGGTACCGGCGCGGCTTCACCACGCCCGAGAGCTGGAAGGGCCGGCGCGTGCTGCTGCACTTCGGCGCGGTAGACTACCGGGCCATGGTATGGATCAACGGGCGGCTGGCGGGCAGTCACGAGGGCGGCCACACGCCGTTCCACTTCGACGTCACGCCGCTGCTGGCCCCCGGCGCGAACACGGTGACGGTGCGGGCGGAGGACCCGCCCACCGACCGCTCCATCCCCCGCGGCAAGCAGTACTGGGAGCCCGCCTCGCGCGGCATCTTCTACCAGCGCA
>CAZIRH010000518.1:0-3162 GCA_964541065.1 uncultured Solibacteraceae bacterium | reverse complement strand
ATGGCCTCCTCGGGGGAGCCGGCCACGATGGCGGGGAAATCCTTCTTGAGGGCTTCGAACTGGATCTTCTGGAACTCGCGGCTCACCTCGCGCATCAGCCGGGCCAGCTCGTCGGTGGCCAGCAAGGCCAGGATGGTGAAGCCGGTGCGGATCTGGCCCGCCGCGTAGTCGATCGAGCCGATGGTCCAGGCCTCGGTCAGCATTTTGAGCAGGCCGGGGGAGAAGGCCGGCGTGCGCGCGTTGCCCCGCTTCAGCTTGTCCAGGCTGCGGGTGAGCTCGGCGGAGAAGCGCGACCGGTCCACCCCGCAGTGCCGCTGGATGCGGGCGAAGTCCGAGTCGGTCTGGTCCATCAGCTTCATGAGGTAGTGTTCGACCTCGATGTCGTAGTGCGTCTGGGCCAGGCAGAACCCGGCACCCGCCTCGACCGCGTTGCGGGTAGTGTCGTTGAGTTTCCCGATCAGGGATTTCAGGTTGACGCTCATAGCAGACCTATATCAAAGCTTCAGAATTGTATCGGCCGGGTCGCGGGCCATCTCCACGGTCTTCGCCCATGTCAGCCAGCCCAGCACGGGAGCCGTCTCGCCCTCCGCTCCCAGGTCACAGGGTGGAACCTCCTCCCGCTTTAGCACAAGCTGAACCTCGAAGTCCACCTCATCGGAGAAATACCTTAGCAGCGCGCGCAGGGGCCGGTAGGCCGTGCCGGTGGGCAGAAAATCGCAGTACTGATCGAGGGGCAGCGGGCCCAGCCGGACGCGCACCCGCGACTGCTCGTCCCACACCTCGTCGCCCACCACCGTGCCGAAGCCCAGGCGCTCGGAGTCGCTGCGGCGCTCTTCGAGCCAGCACTGGTTGGGGCGTTCGAGGCCGAACCAAGCACCGGCGAACTGCTCGACGGCCACGGGGACCTCGAAGTAGTCCTCCAGGAGTTGGCGCAGCGCCAGAGCGGAGCGCGGGCGCTGGCCGAGCAGCCCGGCGTAGTAGATCAGCGCGTCGTCGGCCACCGCCTGCCGGCTCTGAAGGCCCTTGGTGCCCAGCCCAATGAAGTCCCCCAAGTAGTGCGAGAAGCGGTCATGGCCGCGGCGTTCGTACTGCACGGCCACGCGGTACTTCTCCCAGGCCTGGTAGAACAACGAGATCATGCGGTGGTTGAAGATGTCCAGGAAGTCGCGCAGGGCCGTGTCGCGGGCGCGGGTGCGGTCGATCACCAGTTGCGTGTAGTATAGCGGCAGCACGCCCATGGGCCCGGTCAGACCCATGAAGTTGACCACCAGGCAGGGCGGTCCGGCGCCTTCGGCGGGCACGAGGGCCTGAATCTGGCTGGCGGGAAAGGCCAGCGAGGGATGCGCGGCGAACCGCGCCGCCTCCTTTGACGGCGGCCCGGCGCGCCCCACCGTCTGGCGGCCGCGCGACAGCTTCTCCAGCAGGCGCACGGCCTGGAAGAACTCGAACACAAACGGCTCTTCCGCGAGCCGCCGTGTGAGCTGCCGTTCGGCTAGAGCCGTGCTCGCGGAGTCCGGCCTCATGGGCAAGCCTCGTGGGGCAGGCGGTTCCGCCTGCGGCGCGGCAGGCCGGGGACCTGCCCCACTACAGCAAGATCGACTGACCGGCTCTGGGCGGCCATGCCCGGAGCACCTCCTTGCGTTGCTCGGTCGAGGCGACGAGCTGGCTGAAGCTGTTCAGCGAGACGTACAGGCCCAGGAAATACTCCACCACGCTGGCGAACAGGTAGACGCCGCCGCCCACGAACTGCTCCTCATCCAGCAGCATCTCCACCTGCGTGCCGCGCACGAAGGAGATGCCGCTCTCGGAAACCACCCGTGCGAAATGCCGGCGGCTGTCCAGCTTCAGGATGCCCTGAACCTGCTTCTCCAGGTGCGGCGAGCCAGTGAAATTGTACAGCCGCAGGATTTCCTGCAACGCTTCCTTGCCCTCGCTCACCAGCGACAGGTAGTTGAGCGACAGGTGCGAGATCAGGCGCCACAAGGTGCCCTCGCCCAGCGGCGGCCGCAGCGTGGGCGCCGGCTTCTTCAGGGCCACCACGCGCCGGATCGAGGGCATCCCCTCCAGCTCGAAGTCCCCGGCCTCGCTGCCGAAGGGCAGCCGGGCGGGCAGGTCTCGGTTGGTGCACAGGCAGCGGACCGTCAGGGTCTCGCCGGCCGGCCGGGCCGGGTTCCCGGAGAGATCCACCAGCGCCAGGTAGACCTCCGTGGCCTCCTCCCGGCGCCTGCCGGAGGGCGTGCGCGCGGCGGTTTCCTCGGCGCGCCGGACCACCGGGCGGCGCCGCAGGTAGTAGAACGTCTGCGCCTGCTCTCTTCCCGCGGCGTGCCGGAAGGAGTACAGCGGGGGAATCTCCGGCGCCTCGGGGCTGCCGGTCACCACCTGATCCACCGAGAAGAGCTCCAGAGCATGCCGCCGCCGCACATCCGGCACGATGGGATACTCGTGGTGCGTCTGATCCAGCCGGATCGGCTCCGCGGTGTGCGGGAACAGGTTGATGACGGGACAGCAGTTCAACCGCAGCGTCTTCGCCGAGACCCCCACTTCCAGAGCCTGCTGGCGGTCAGCCCGCCCGAAAGCCGAGATCAGGAAGATGATTTCCGCGCGGTCCTGAAAGCCGGCCGCCCCCAACTGCTCCAGCCCGGTCAAATCCAGGAAGAAGAACTTCTCGGGGAAACTGAAGTACTCCTGGAGCAGGCGGTAGCCCAGGAAGGAGCGCCGGGGATAGGGCAGCATTCCCTCGTCTTCGGCGAAGCCGACCGCCCGGATGGACTCGCGCGGCAATTCCAGCGCGCGGCGCCGCGAAGCGGGATCCCGGATCACGACGCCGGCGCAGTTGTTCAACAGCAGCTCGTAGAGCGTGTGAACCAGGCTGCTCTCACCGTGCAGGTAGAAGCGCAGCGCGCCCAGTTGCAGTTTGGAGAACTGCACGTCCGCGAGGCAGTGCAGCTCGGCGCGCAGAACGGCCGCGGCGTCGGGCGCCCGGAGCGGAGGATCGAGCCGGTCCGGGGTCTTCCAGGAAGCTTCCGTGAGCGAGACCGGCCAGAGGGTGGCCGGGTAGCAGGTCCGGAACTTGCACGGCACGCGCTCGACCGGCCGCGAGTACAGCACCGCGCCGCCCGGGATCCCGAACTGGCCCGGCGCGTCCGCCGCGCGCAGCTTCCC
>CAZIRH010000517.1:0-3167 GCA_964541065.1 uncultured Solibacteraceae bacterium | reverse complement strand
GCCGCGTTGACGACCTGCGCGCGCACGCCCCGGCTCTCCAGGCAACTGGCCATCAGCAGCGCAGAGAGGCGCTCTCCGGTGCTGAGAGCCTCGTCCACCGAGCGCGGGGGCCACTCGCCCAGCATGGCGATGCCGCCGGTGATGCGCTCGAAGTGGGCCGTCAGCGCCTGGATCTCCTCCAGCACCGGGGCACGGCGCTCCTCCGGCAGCAGCTCGCGGCAGGTCTGGACGTGCCGCTCCCGCAGCCGCCGGAGATCGTGCTCGACGCCCGCCCGGTCGCCGCTCTCGGCGCGCCGCAGCGTCTCCAGCAGCAGATCCGTCACCTTGGACATGGCCGACACCACCACCGCCACCGGGCGCTGGCGCCGCTCGGCGGCCGAGATCTCCGCCGCCACGCGGATGCGCTCGGCCGAGCCCATCGAGGAGCCGCCGAATTTCATGAGCAGCAGGTCGTTCACTCCGGTGAATCCTTCCGCTGGGGAGCGCCCTCGCGCACTAATTTGAGGATAACCTGCTCGACTTCCTCGATGCTGAGGCCAGTGGTGTCCACGTACACGGAGCCAGGGGCCTGCACCAGCGGCGCCGTGGCGCGCGTGCTGTCGCGGCGGTCGCGCTCCTCGAGCTCCTGGGCCACCTGCTGCGGGGAGACCGCTTCGCCCTTCTGTTCCAGTTCGAAGGCGCGGCGGCGGGCGCGCGCCCCGGGCGCAGCGTCCAGAAAGATCTTCACGTCGGCATTCGGAAAGACCACCGAAGCGATGTCCCGGCCCTCCATGACCACGCTTTGCGTGGCGCCCAGTTGCCGCTGCTTCTCGACCAGCGCCCGGCGGACGCCCGGCAGCGCGGAGACTTTCGAGGAGGCCTGCGAAACCTCCGGCGCGCGGATGGCCTCGCTGACGTCTTCCCCGTTGAGCCGCACCGAGGGGCCGGCGGGCGCGAACTCGATCCGCGCAGCTTGCGCCAGCGCTTCCAGGCGGGCGGCGTCCGCCAGATCGACGCCCTCGCGCAGCGCCCACAGCGCCACGGCCCGGTACATGGCGCCCGAGTCGATGTAGGCGTAGCCCAGCCTGGCGGCGAGCCGCCGCGCCACGGTGCTCTTGCCCGCTCCCGCGGGTCCGTCGATGGCTACCACGAAGGACTTGGTCACTACTACCGTAGTATGCACCAGCCGCCGCACGCCCGGGTTTGCGCTAGACTAGTCTTAGACTAGTATGAACCAAGCTCGGACCGTCGGAGCCTTCCAGGCCAAGACCTACCTACCCGCCCTGCTGGAGCGCGTGGCCAAGGGCGAGCGCATCACCATCACCAGGCACGGGGTGCCGGTGGCCATGCTGGTTCCGGTCGAGCGGGCCAGGCGGGATGCCAGGGAGCTGGTGCGGGAGTTGCGCGAACTCCGCAAAGGCTGCACTCTGGGCGGGGTGACCATCCGCGAGCTGATCGAGGAGGGCCGCCGCTATTGACCCGCTTCGTCCTGGACGCTTCCGTCGCCTTGGCATGGTGTTTCGAGGATGAGGCCAGCCCGTACGCCGAGGCCGTGCTGGAAAAACTGGCGCCGGGTGCGGCCGTCGTCCCTTCGATCTGGCCTCTGGAAGTGGCCAACGCGCTTCTGGTTGCCGAGCGGCGCAAGAGGCTGACGCGGGCCAAGGTGACCCGATTTCTCCAAGTGCTCAGAAGCCTGCCCATTGTTGTGGATAGCGAGGGCGGTGCCAGAGCGCTCGATACGGTCCTGGATCTGGCCCGGGCGCATGGCCTCTCCGTCTACGATGCGGGGTACCTGGAACTGGCCCTACGCGACGGCCTGCCCCTGGCCACTTTGGACGAGCGCCTGAAGCGCGCGGCGCGGCAGGCCGGGGTGGAGGTGGCCTCTTGATCCTTGCGGCAGCGCGGCCAGTGGGGCGTGGCAAGAGCATCACGTGGCTCGAGTGTGCGCGGGCCCGCGCAGCAGGGACGGCTTCGGCACTACTGAATCTCGCATAATACGGTGACAAGATGGTCAAAAAGAAAGCCCTGCATGGTGCAGGAAACCGAATGGCAAGTTGTCTGATTGGCGAACCCGGTCCATGCCGCTTCGGAGCGCTGTTTCCGATTCGCCGAGGTCCGCGGCGCAGCGGTTGGCAAGTTCCTGCCCCTTGACGTTTCCCCACAAGCTTTCCACCGGATTCAGGTCCGGCGAGTATCCGGGCAATCTTTCTACGCGCAACCAACTTTGCTGGCTGTCCAGGTAGGCTTTCATCTCCCGGCTCTTGTGCGCTGGCAACCCGTCCCAAATCAGGATGGCTTTCTGTGCTCGGAGATGCTTCTTGAGATCCTTCAAGAACCCAATCAGACTCTCCGTGTTGTAGCTCCCGGGGCGGGTCTGGAACCACAAACGGCAGCGCCGGCCGTCCCAGCGGTAGCCGAGCGCCGCACAGACGGACAACTTCTTCCAGTTGAAGGCGTGGATCAACACCGGCGTCTCCCCCTTCGGGGCCCAGGTCCGTCTCACCGAGGGCTGCTCCGAGAGGCCGCTTTCGTCCTGGAAGACGATCCAGGCCCTGCGGCGTTTGGCGTTTTTTTTACCACCGGCCACCGCGCAGCCACCCATTGCCGTCGGGCTCCTTCGTTGCGCTCCCGGGCTTGCTTGGCCGGCCGTTGCAGGGTCCACTTCATCGCCCCCAGAATCCTCCACACATGGCCGGGATGGTAGTGCACTCCCGTCAACCGCTGGATGACACTCGCCACCCGCGGGAGGGTCCACAGGTCCGTGTTGAAACCATGCGCGCGTGCGCCTTGGCGAAGTGCCTTACCTACCCACTGGAGTTGCTTCTTCTCCAGTTTCGGCTTGCGGCCCGCCCGGCCCGCGCCGCGCAGGGAGTGGGCGCCCCCACGTTTCCAGGCCTCGCACCAACGACTGACGCTCTGGCGGCTCACCTTGAGTTCACGAGCGATTGCTGCCAGTATCATCCTACCCGCGGCGAACAATCGGGCCGCGCGGCGGCGCCGCTGCTCCATGGCTTGGAAGTCGCGTCGAGGAACAGGCGAGGTGGACATGCCTCCATTGTACAACAAAACGAAGCAATTTGTCACCGTATTATGCGAGGCTCAGTAATAGACTAGTATGCACGGAGGGCGGCCGTGGCGTCTGCGATCACGCATTTCCTGGTGGGAGCCAGTCTGGCGCTTCCGCTGGC
>CAZIRH010000516.1:0-3168 GCA_964541065.1 uncultured Solibacteraceae bacterium | reverse complement strand
CAGATCGTGCGGCGCTGGCGTGCGCTTGACGCGACGCCGGGGCGCATCGTTCGCCGCGCGCATGACCAGCGCTGGCGCGGCCGCGCGCAGGGCATTGACGCCCGCGGACGGCTGGTCATACGCACGCCGCAGGGCCGGACCTGCATCGCCACCAGCCAGGGCCTGGTGATCGAATGAGCGGTGAGGTCACATACCGCAGGGCGGGGCTGGGCGACTTGCGCGCGATCGCGGTGATGGAGAAGCGGTTTTTCGGCCGGCATGCATTCGGCCCGGGGATGCTGCTGTACCTGCTGCTGAACGCAGGAGAGGGGTTTCGCGTGGCCGAGACGCAGGGCGAGGTCGTCGGCTACGTCGTGGTGCGCCGCGAATCGGTGCGGCGGGGGCGCGCGGAGCTGCCGACATTCGCCGTGCGGGAGGACATGCGCGGCCGCGGCATCGGCTCCGCGCTGCTGCGCCAGGCCCTGGGTTATCTCGACAGCGCGGGGGTGCGGCGGGTGGAGCTGCAGGTGGGCGTGGGCAACGCCGGCGCGCGCCGGGTTTACGAGAAGCTCGGCTTCGAGGTCGTGCGCACGCTGCGAGGCTACTACGGCGCCGGCGAGGATGCTTTCCTGATGACCCACTCGACCAGGGCTGATGATAACGACCGCAGCCGGCGGGGGTAATGGCGGCCTGGCGGCGAAGGTGTTGGCAGCCGGCGCCGCGAAGCTGGTAGCGCTGCTACCACGGGGAGGTCACGTGCAATGAAGCGTCTGCTCGCTGTGCTCATGGCTCCGGTTCTACTGGGCCTGGTGACGGGGTGCGGGCACCATGGGGACGCCGACCGCGCGAACCTGCTCGCGAGCGTGTCCGGCCTGATGAGCGGCTGGGTGACCGAGAACCCGATCTACCTGGAGCGCAACATCTCCGCCGACTATGCCTTCGACGAGCAGAACAAGGACGACCACATCGCGGCCATCGTCGCCGACTTCCCGGACATCCGCAGTGTGCGGGTGATCCGCCGGCAGCTCGAGATCCTGTCCCCCAACCTGGCCTCGGTGCAGGTGGAGTTCACGGCCGAGCTGTTCGCCGACATCGCTTCGCTCGATCAGCCGGCGCCGATTCTGGCCTGGGTGCCCAACCGCAACTGGCTCGACCAGGTATGGATCAAGGACTTCGACGGCGTGTGGCGGCTGGCGGCGGAGTACCTGCAGGGGAGCTGGGTGCTCGACGACACCCCGGCCATCAGCTCGTTCTCGGTCAGCGCCGGCGATCAGATTCGCCCCGGCGACACGGGGCCGTTCAGCGCCGCCGCCTCCGCCGCCAGCAGCTCCTACCGCGTCACGCTGTGGCCGAGCTGCGACGCGGCGGCCTCGTTTGACCCGCTGTCCGACTTCGGATTCGGGGGGGCGACCTACGACGGTGAGATCACCGTCCGCAGCGACGCCCTCGGCGAGTACTCATTCAGCATCATCGGGCAGACGGATATCGTCGGTTCGCCGCACATGGTCGGCCGGCTGCTGAACGCGGTGTACATCGTAGTCTCGGACCGCGCCGGGCGCGCGATCATCGGCGGCAAGACGGTGCCCGGCAACCGGCAAAGCCTGTTCCGCCATTTGCGCATTCGCCGCGCCGCCGGGCAGTACCGCGAGCCGCGCCCGGGGGTCGCTTCTCAATCCAGGCGCTAGGGCTGAGCGACGCCCACGCGCACTTCACGCATTGTGGTTACCGCGGGGATTTCGCTGTAGGCGCACGGCCCGTTACGGCTTCTCCTGGTAGATCACGACTGGACCGAGCAGCCCTCCCAGGCCCATCCGTCCGCTGGTGCGCACGCAGCGGAGAACGATCTGGTTGTCCGCGTCGGGGATGACAGCTTCCGTGATGTCACACGACTTGGCAGTCGAGCCGAGGTGAAGCCGCCCCAGCGGCTTGCCATTGATGAAGGGCCTGGCGGTATCATAGCAGCCGGCGATCCACAGGTACACCTTCTTTCCGGCCGGGATCTGCGGCAGCCGCACCTGCGCGCGATACCACATCGCGCCGCGGTAGTTGTGATACCCCAGCGCGGATAGGGTCTGCATGCACGGGTCCGCCAGCGTCCAGTCGTGGTCATCGAACCCGGGCGCGGCCCAGCCCGCCGCCTCGCCCTCCGCCTGCGGGTCAACCCGGAAACGCCACGACCGCAACGGCGGCGCGAGAATGACGCAATCCTTGGCGATGCGCGCGGCGTCGCTGTAGTTCCTGGCGTAGAATCTCTCGAATTGCCCGTTGTAGAACGAGCTCGCGGGGGCCGAGGCGTCTAGTCCGAAGGCGTGTTGGGCCTTGTACTTCACGGCGAGGTCGTTGGCGCGCTTGCTCCATTGCGCCGCCTCGTCAGCCAGGCCCGCGAGGCGCCCTTCCGCCAGGTCGTGCTGCATCTGCATGAACAACTCCCACTGCTGCAGCGACTCGTCGGCCATGGTGATGCGGAACTTCTCCTCCGGCGTCTGCGCGGCCGCTATTCCCTCGTTCATGAGCCGCCTAGCGGTGGCCATTCTCTCGGGCGTGAAGCGCCGCAGGTGACCGCGCTCCGAGTACTCGGGCGTGCCAACCCAGCAGTCGTCAATGAACTGCCAGTACTTGGCCATTTGCGCGGCGGCATGGCCGTAGAACTTGCGATTGAGCTCGTCAACGATGGCCGCGGGGTCCTGGTTCGGGTTCCACGCCAGGCGGATGCCCAGGTAGATGCCCTGGAGGGTGACCTCGAAGTTGGGGCGGGTGTCCGGGTGCCAGAACTTGCAGTTGCCCTCCTTGTATATTATGGGGAGGTTGACAGACCATGCCCTGATGAGCGGGCACGGGGCGGACAGCTCAGGCCAGAAGAAGTCGTACAGGAAGTAGGAGACGCGATCCGAGAGCTTGGCCCAACCCTTGACAATCTGAAGCATGGTCTCGTTGTTGGGCTCCCCGGGATCAGTCCACGGGAACGCCCGGCTGTACCACAGCGGCGCCACATCCGGGATGATGTTTAGGTTCAGCTTCTCGCGCACCGGCGGCCGGGTGTAATTCATGTAGGCCAACATGCCGAAGGTCACGTGCGGATACTTCTCGTTCACCAGCCGGGCGACGCGGTTGCAGAACCAAACCAGGCGGTCGGTGTTGGAGATGCCCTGCATAACGGGATCAAAGTCTCCGGCGTCCAGCTTGCGGTCG
>CAZIRH010000515.1:0-3170 GCA_964541065.1 uncultured Solibacteraceae bacterium | reverse complement strand
GCACGCTACGTTTCTCGTGAAATGGCCGGCTATGAAGACCTCGATCAGTACGGCGGCTGGTCGAGCCAGCCCGGCTATGGCCAGGTCTGGATGCCGACATCAGTCTCAGCAGGCTGGGCGCCCTATCACGACGGGCATTGGGCCTGGATCGCGCCCTGGGGTTGGACCTGGGTTGACGACGCGCCGTGGGGATTCGCTCCCTACCACTATGGCCGATGGGCTTCCTTCGGCGGTCGTTGGGGCTGGATTCCTGGACCGTATGGGGTAACTCCAATCTATGCGCCGGCGCTGGTGGGGTGGATCGGCGGAGGCAGAGGAGGCTCTGGCTTCAGCTTGAGCTTCTCCTTCGGCAATGCCCGAGCGGTAGGGTGGTTCCCCCTGGGACCACGTGAGCCCTACTTCCCGGCTTACCACGTCAGCTCCGGTTATTTCGGCCGGGTGAACAACACCAACACGGTGATCAACAACACCGCCATCAACAACTATTACAACGACAGCAGGAACCCCAACAACGCCGCCATCGCCAACATGAGATACGCGAACGAACACGTGCCAAACGCCGTCACGGCCGTTCCGCAGGACAGGTTCGCCAATGGCCGTCGGGTGGCTGAAAGCGCGCGTGCGGTATCGGGTGCTCAGCTTGGTTCGGCCCGCCGCTGGGCCGCGGCTCCGGAGATCGCGCCGCAACAGGCCAGTGTTCTCGGCCCTCGAGCAGGAGAGGCATCCCGCGCTCCACGTCCGCCCCCCAGCGTGTTGAGCCGGCCGGTCGTAGCGCGCACCGCTCCTCCTCCGGCACCGGTGCCCTTCGAGCGGCAGAAGGCCGAACTGAATCAGAACCCCGGCCGCCCGCTTCCACCAGCTACAGTCCAGCAGATGCGCCAGAATGCCCCGGCCCGCAGCTCTCCGGTTCGCGTCGTGGACATGGGCCGAGTCCAGCGCATTCAACCGACGGTTGGCGCCGGACCACAAGAGGGCGCGCGTCGAGTGAATCCCGCCCCCGGCATGCCCGGCGCGCGGAACCCTCAGCCGCCAACTGCACAGCAGCAGCCGAGCGCTCCTCCGCCGCCCGCGGCCAGCAGCCGGCCGAATGAGTCTCCCTCGACCGCCGCTGGGAGGCAGAATCGCCGGTGGTCGGTCCCCGTCGCCAGGCCGGATGCGCCGTCCTCCAGCGTCAGTCCCCGGCCGCAGAGTACGCCTCCGCCCAACGTAGTGCAGCAGCCGAGCGCTCCACCGTCGCCCGCGGTCAACACCCGGCGGAGTGGGCCTGCAAGCCGGCAGCAGCCAGCACAGAGTGATAGGGCCGCGGCACCAGCACAGCCGAACCGGCCGCAAGCGCAGGATCGGCAACCGCGGCCGCCTCAACAAGTGCAGCAGGCTCAAGTGGAGGAACCAAAGTCTGCATCCCGCCCAAGAGCGGCTAAGGACAAGACGGACAAGAACAAGCGCCAGAAATGACAGGCAGGATGAGACCATTTCGCGCGCGCGCCGGTGTCATGACCGTGGTTCTGGCGCTCGCCACAGGCGGCTAGGCCTCTCGCGGCGAAAGATGGTACGGCACGTGCACTGGCAAACATGGAAAGAGAGGAAGACTTATGCATCGGAGATTCTTGACCAGTTTCGTTTTCGCGGGTGTCCTGACGTTCAGCGCCCTGAGCCAGGCAGGATGCAGCCAGCATAGGGGGCCCACCGTGGGCGCCGGTTTTGTGATTCGCGTTGCTCCACCGCGGCGCCTCAGCGAGAGGCGGGATCGAGCGCCCGGCCGCGACTATGTGTGGGTTTCTGGCTATCACCGTTGGCAGGGCCAGTCTTATGAATGGGTGCCCGGAAGATGGGAGCGGCGTCCACACCCTCGCGCCCGCTGGGAGGGACCCCGGTATGTCCGCCGACAGGGCGGCTATATTTTCGTGGAGGGGCGCTGGCGCTAGATTACGCCGACAGCAATCCCGACTGGGACGCGTCGCGGTGCGGGCGGTCGGCCATCAAAACAGGTTCCAGCAGATGCTCCACTCGGTCCGGACAACCCGGTAAGCTCCGGCCATGCTTGTCTCGTTCTGACTGTTCGCAAGGGCGGGAGTTCTATCCCGCCCTAACAGCCCGTGGAAAAAGTCACCTGGACGCGGCCCAGGACAGGCGAAACCGCCTGTCCCACACGTAGAATCAGCGAGTTGCGGAGACTCGTAGGACCCGTTCAGCGGGTCGCGGACTTCATCCACGGGCTGACCTTGGGACGCCTTGATGCGGAAGCCGCGGATACCTCGCAAAGCTCCTTGACCATACCTGGTCGCATGACCATATATGGTTACTGGCAGGCCCTGCACCTTACGCCAGGCAAAATGCCCGGTTCGCCACCCTGCATCAGTGGCCTCAGTCCCCCAAGTGAGGCGGATCTCAATTTGGACCAGTTCCTGCGAATGCCCTCCCACGCGGCGGATGCGCCCGGCGGCCGGATTGTCTTGGAAAGATCGGTACGCCTTGAGCACGGCACTGGATGAGCTTCGGCTTGGGGGGGTGGAAAGGCCAATTGCCGCGCGGAAGCGGATCGGAGACGAACATGACCGGCAATCGCAGATTCCTCGATTCGGTTCGCAGGACGGCGCCCTCAGTCGCGCTGGTGGCCGCCGCAATCGTCTGGGCGCTGTGCCTTCCACATGAGGCCGGCGCGCAAGACGGGTTTCGTGGCCGGGGCCACGCGATCCGACCCTCTGGACGACTTCCAGTAGCCAGAGTCCTCGCCGTTTAGGGACCTGCTTCGGCCCACTGGAACGGACGGTCACGTCCGCTTGAGGCAGGCAGTGGTCTGGAAGCGGACGAAGTCATCGTTACCGGTGCACATTCCACCGTGCTGGTCAAAACGGCGGACGGCGGTGAGGGGCGTTGCCGAGTTCGAGAATAAGGACTGGCTCGGAATGAGAGGGCGAGGATGAACCAGGTCGAAACAGGAGTCCGCAGTGAGGCGTGTGCCAAGACGCGGCTGCACCGTGCCACGACGCTGCTGCGCAGCCGCCTTCAGGTCGCGCCGGTACCATCTGGTTGAGCGAATACGATTTGCGAAGTTTGGCCGCTCGAAATGGGAGTAGCGGATAAAGGGTTCACTCGCAAGGGCCTCCATTATCATCGCTAGGTCCTTGACCGCTGGTTCCGCTCCCTCACGGTCGCGGCTCGGAAACGAT
>CAZIRH010000514.1:0-3181 GCA_964541065.1 uncultured Solibacteraceae bacterium | reverse complement strand
TCATCACGCCAGTGCGTCGGTCGGTTCCTGCTGCCCGTTACCTCACAGTGCGCCAAGGCCTTGGCCTTCATCTCCAAGTCCGTCTCCGCATAGATGTTGGTGGTCGTCAAGGAGACGTGGCCGAGCCAGGCGCGAATCGTGTTGATGTCCACACCGGCGCGCAACAGATGGGTCGCGCTGGTGTGGCGAATCGAATGCGGGCTCACGCGCTTGGCGGCCAAGGCGGGAAGCTGCTGGGTGACGCGGGCGGCATAGCGGGTGACCATCGCGTGGATCCCGAAGCGGGTGATGGGCTGCCGCCGCCGATTGAGAAACACGCGGTCGGTTGACGCGCGGCCCTCGGTGACAGCTCGCAGGTGGGTGACCGTGTGCGGCCAGAGGGGGCAGCAGCGCAGCTTGTTGCCCTTGCCGCGGAGGCGGACCGCGGAGTAATCCCGCGCGCAGGGGGCCAGGTCCAGGTCGCCGATCAGTAGCTGGGCAGCTTCATCGGCGCGGGCGCCGGAGTTGTACAGGAACAGCAAGAGCGCGTAGTCGCGCTGCCCCTGGGCCGTGCGCTGGTCCGGGGCGTGCAGCAGGGCATCCATCTCCGGTTTCTCCAGGTAGGCCACGGGCACTTGGCTCGTCTTCTTGCGTGGGATGGCGCGCAGCTCCCCGGACCAGGCGATGTGCTCCGGGCTCTGCAGCGCCACGAACCCGGCGAGGGCATGGATCGCGGCGAGGCGCTGGTTCCGGGTGGGCACCCCGCAGCCGCGCGTGGTTTCCAGCTCCGTCAGAAACGCGCGGACGGCCTCCGCACTCACGTCGGTCACCCCGAGGCGGTCGAGCGGCTTGCGCAGCCGCGTGCCGACGAAGGGGAGCAAGAGGGCGAGGGCGTCCCGATAGCTGCGCTGCGTGTTCCGCGACAAGTTCCGTTCGCCGACCAGGTGCTCCAAGAGGAACCGCCGAATCCAGGGGCCGAGCAGGCTGACCTCACGCATTGGAGCCTCCTCTCATCGCATACCGTTCGAAGCGTTTGCCCGCCTCCTGCAAGAGGGCCGGGGTCATCGTCAGGTACCGCTGGGTGGCGCTCAGCCCCAGATGACCCAGGTAGGTCGCCAGCTTCGGGAGAAGCCGGGAGACGTCTGCGCCGGCGTGGTACCAGGCCACCAGCCGATGGACGGCCGCGGCGTGCCGGAGATCGTGCAGGCGGGGCTGGTAACGCGCCCCCGCCGCGCGGCGGATGCCGGCGTAGGCCCGGAGCTGGCGGAACGACTGCTGGAGCGTATGAATCGTGAGCGGGCGGCCGGTTCGTCCCACGAAAAACACCCCAGCGGGACCGTCCGCGGCCCCGCCGTGACGGCGGGCCGTGGCGTAGTGCGCCAGGGCCGTGTGCAGATGCGTCCCCAGGGGCACCAGCCGGGACTTGTAGAACTTGGTCGCCCGCACCAGCAGCACCGCCTCAGCGAAGTCGACGTCGGCCAGCCGTAACGCGAGGGCTTCACTGATGCGCAACCCTGCCCCATAGAGCACCAGCAAGATCGCCCGGAAGGTGTGCGGCTCCAAGAGACGATGGGTCTTCCGGTACGACGCCGTCGCCTCGAGCAGCCGCCGGAGGTCGTCCTGGGTGTACACATAGGGGACAAAGGGCGGGGACCGTTTGGGCACGGTGGTCGGGAGGGGCGAGGCGGGCACGTGCCCCCGGCTGACGGCGTAGCGGTAAAACCCCGTCAAGGTGCAGCGCCTGCGATGCCAGGTGCCCATCGCGGGGGAGCCGAGAAACGCCCGCACGCGCTCAGGATCAACCTCCTGCACGGCCCGGTCGCTGCCCATCGCGCGACCAAACGCCTGGAGCACGGCCCGGTCGCTGGTGAACTTCTGCCCCATCGCTTGCCGCAACGCCACGTAGGCGCTGATCACCTCGCCGAGCGTCATAGCAGCCCCCCCAGGTCGAGCTCCGCCACCTCGCGTAGCCCAGCGAGGTCGACCTTGGCATAGAGCCGCGTCGAGTCCGGATCCCGATGGCCCAACTGGTCGCCGATGACCTTCATCGACACGCCTTCCGCCAGCAGATGCGTCGCACACGCGTGGCGGAGCGCGTGCGGACCGTGGTGGCGGAGGGATGCCTGGAGGGGGCGCAACCGGTCGCTGACCGCTTTCCACAGCGCCGAGCGGCTCAAGGGGCCATAGGGTGCCCGCACCGTGAGGAACACGGCCTGGGACGGACGGTGCAACCGGACTTCTCTCAGGTAGCGGAGGATGGCGTCGCCGACCGTGGCCGTGAGCGGGAACTGCTGGGTCCGGCGGGGTTTCGGCCGCACGATGGTGATCACCTCCCGAACCCAGTCCAGGTTCGCTAACTGCAGGCGCTGGACCTCTTCGGACCGCAAGCCGTAGACCGCGAGGAGCAGCAAGATGGCGCGGTCGCGAATCTCCACCGGGCGATTCCCGGCCGTGCACTGCAGCAGCTGCTGCACCACCTCCCAGGATGGCCCCGCCGGGAGTGTCTCGTGCTGATACACCGTCGGCGCCATGATCGCGGCCGCGAGACCGGGGGCACACCAGGCCTTCGTCTCTGCGTACCGGAAGAACGCGCGCAACGATTCCGCGTAGCACCGGATGCTGGCGCGACGGCAGCCATCCCGGCTCCCCTTCTCGGCAATCGCCGCGTCGAGATGCTGAATCGAAACGTCCGCCAGGGACCGGGCCTCAGCCCACTGGCGACTGAGGAACCGCCGGATATGCCCGCACTCGGTGCGAATCGTCAGGGGCGACAGGCCCTTCTCGTGCTCCAGATACTCGGCGAACGCCTCGACCAGGTGCTGATAGGCGGGAACAGGGGGCGCCTGCAGTCGGCCCAAGAACCCCAGCCACCGCCTGGCGGCCCGGACAAAATGCCGCCGAATCTTCTCGGCGTCCTTCCGTTTGAAATGGCTGGGGCGGCGGTACGCCCATCGCCGTGCGGCCGCCTCAATGGCTTCCGGCCGGATCACGCCGTTGCGCTGCAGCTGCAGCTGCTCGATGATCACCAGCAGTTCTCGGGACTTCCGCCGCAGGGTTCCGCGAGGGCTGCCGCTCTCGCGGCAATGCTGGAGAAAGCGGAGCCGGGCGTCACGGAGCGGGGCAGATCGGTGTCGGGCGGCCGTTTCAGGGCAGTTGAAGAGCTGATCGAACACATCGCACCTCCTTGACGGTGAGTGATGGT
>CAZIRH010000513.1:0-3192 GCA_964541065.1 uncultured Solibacteraceae bacterium | reverse complement strand
CTCCCGATCAACCACCATGACGCCGCCCGTGCCTGGCAGAACGGCGGCGATGCACTCGAAGCAGCCGCACGAGGTCATGGGATCGGTGATCATCGAGTAGGTCGAGAATCGGGGGAAGGCGCCGTTCGAGGCCTGGTGGATGAAGTCGTTGATGCCCTTCCACTGGCCCAGCACGGGGTCGATGGCTTCCCCCTTCCGGACCGGGAGATTCCCGCCGTGAGGGTTGATCTCATAGGCGGCCTTCCCATCGAACCAGTTGTAAGCGCCGCACAGCCCCGGGCGCTGCGGCGTGATGATGCAGATATGATTCGGCGCGTAGCTCTGGCAGAGGGCGCAGGAGTAGAAGGTATCCACGCCCTCAGCCGTCAGGGCCCCCAGGCGCTGGTCCCGCTGCTGGTACGCGGCCACGGCGGAAGGGTACAGCTTATCGACCTCGCCCGCGTCGGTGAACAGCGTCACCTGCACCTTGTCCACGATCGCCGGGAAGTCGTTCTTGAGCTTGTGCAGCAGGACCGTTCCCAGATGCTCGATGCGGAACCCGGCCTCACGCGCTTTGATCGAGATCCGGAGCCACACCGTGTCGCGCTGCCCCAGATGCATCACCCCCATCGGCTCGGACAGGAAGGAATGAATGTGCCGCTCGAGGATGGATTCGAATTCGGGCTGCATCTTGCGGCCGGCCACCTCGACGAAGATGGCCAGCGGCAGGCGCGCGCGCTCCGGAACGTCTCCGATCTCGGGGCCGATCACCCGGATGAGTCCGTCCTGCAACTGGTCCATGGGGCGGCTGGTGAGAAACTCGAAGCACCGCGTGTACTTGCCGCCAAACTCGACTGCGAGATCCTCCTTGCGGACGCGTTCCCCTTCAAAGGCGGGACCATGCCGCACGGGAATGGGGATCTCGACGGTTCGGATCTTCACCCCGCGCACCTCGACGGCGCGGGACGGCATGTCGCGGTGGGACACGTTGGCGACGACGTGCTCGTAGGTGCAGATCCCGCTGGGCAGGATCTCCGGGATATCCGTGTCGGCGATCACCGGGAAGCCGAAATTGATGGCGCCCGCGGCCGTGGCGTACTTCTCGTCGTCCACCTCGCCCAGCGCCAGGACAACTGCGAACACGCGCCGCTTGTTATAGAGAAGAATCTCCCGCGATTCCCGCAGTCCGCCGGGCTTCAGCCCGCCGAAGGTAAACGCAGCCCGGCAGGCGAAACCGAGGGCGTGAACGATGGATGAAGTGTCGGGCCCGTAGGGGACCAGAAAAGTCTCCCAGTTCATCTGGACCCCGCGGCGGTGGAGCTGGGCGGCCATGGTCTCGCCGCCGCAACTCGAGCCCATGAAGACCAGGATGTTGCGCTCTTGCAGGTCGCGGGCAAGCTGCTCGGCGATCTCATCGTTGGGCAGAGCGCCCACGCAAGCCGCGAAACCCGGCATGCGCCCATCGACCAGCTTGATCCCTTGCTCCCGCAGAATGCTGTCGGGCGTGGGGCCGAGCCAGAAATCGAACGCCAGGGAGGCGCCGCACAGCGGCTTTATGGCCTCGACGGCCTCATGGGCCACCAGCGTGGCGGCTCCGGCGTCCAGCGCCGGGCCCAGATAGGGGAGCCAAAGCTGCTCAGTGGGGACCGCCGGGAGCCAGCCGCGGGCCACTTGCAGGGTTTCCTCCAGATCGCCCAGCTTCTCGACCCTCTTTCCCACCAGCGCGAGGATTACGGGCAAAGCGTAGGCAGTCCCGGGGAAACCGATGCTCTGGTCGCGGCCATGGCGACGGATGGCCTCCCACAGCATGGTATCCGCCCGGTCCATCGAGGCGTGGGCGCCGCGGATGGCCGCGGCTGCGATAATCCTGGACATTATTCAACGCCCTCCCGGTAGAGGCGGTAGAAGATCCCGGCGCCGGAGATGTCGCCGTAGAGAAGCGCTCCGACCAGGCGCGCTCCCCGGTAGACCAGCTTACGGTACACTCCCTGGCGGCTCACCTGCACCTCCGAAGAGGCGCCTTCCAGCCGCTCCGGGCAAACCTCGCCGATCGAAATGATGGTCTCTCCGAAGAAGCGCGCGGCATTCATGCGCAGCGCCCCGCCGGAGGGCCGCTCCACCCCCACGGCGGTGCTCCCGGCCGCGCGGCCCATTTCGTAAGCCACGGGCCAGATGCCGCTGATCGAGGAGCGGCCCGTCAGCGGATCGACCACTTCGGCGCAATCCCCGGCCGCGAAGATTCCCGGCAGGCTGGTTCGCCCGCACAGGTCCACCACGATGCCCCGCGCGATGCGGAGCCCGCGGCCGCGCAGCCACTCGACGTTGGGTGTGATGCCCTTGCCCACCACCACGAGATCGGCGCCGATCAACTCGCCGTCATCCAGGCGCACTCCTTCCACACCCCCGTCGCCCACCATCTCGATAGCGTCGTGCCGGGTGCGGACCTCGAGGCCGTGACGGATGAACAACTCCGCCACGCGCCGTCCGGCCTCGGCATCCACCATTTGCGAAAGCAGATGCGGAGAGGTCACCACCACGGTTACGTTCATCCCGCGGGCCATCAAGGCCTCGCAAGCTTGCAGGCCGACGTTGCCGCCACCCAGCACCACCGCCCGCCGCCCGGGCACCGCCAGCCTGTCGATGGTCTCCAGGTCGGCAAGATTGCGGAAGGCGCAGACACCCGCCAGACCACGGCCGGGGATGGAAAGCGTGGCCGCGCGCGCCCCCGTGGCCAGGATGAGCCGGTCGAAGGCCAATTCCGTTCCATCCTCGAGCACCAGAGGCCCCGCATCGGACTTCAGCGCCGCCGCCCGCAGGCCGCGCATCACTCGAACCCCCAACGTGCTGTCGAGGTAACCATCGGCGCGCCAGTTGATCTCCGGCGGCCCGATCCGCCCGGCCAAAACATACGGCAGAAGCGGCCGGGAGTACTGGGGAGAGGCGTCCGCGGTGACCAGCGTGATCGAGCACCGCGGCGCATGCTCACGGGCCGCTTCGCAGGCGGCGATCCCGGCGGCCGAGGATCCCACCACCACCACGTGCCCGTCGAATCCGCTCGGAACCCTCTGGTCCGCCGCCGGCTGCGTGCCGAGCGCGCCGGTGGGACAGGCCGTCACGCAGGCGGGCGCCTGTAGGGCGGGCGCCCCCGCCCGCGCCGGCCCCCCCGGCCCGGCATCTGCGGCGACCAGGGGGTCGCCGCGCGGACCGGGGGTC
>CAZIRH010000512.1:0-3199 GCA_964541065.1 uncultured Solibacteraceae bacterium | reverse complement strand
GGCCAGGATCAGCACCATCCCCACGAAGAAGCCGCCGTGCAGGTTGGTCCACACCACCGTGAGCGCCGGCAGCAGCCACAGCCGCCGCCAGTTCCCCTCCCGCGCCCGCTCCAGTACCCCTAGGAAGATCACCGCGAACAGCCATGAGAACAGGTGCGGCCGCGCCAGCCAGTGAATCGAGGAACCCGCCACCGCCACGAACGTAACGCCGATGGCCGCTAGCGCGTGGCCCGATTGCCGCCGCGCCAGCCGGTACAGCAGCGCCATCGTCACCGCGATCACCAGCAGGCTGACCAGCACCACCGCGGCCATGCCCCAGTGCCGGTGCAGCCAGGCGAAGCTCACGTCCCACAGCCACTCCCAGGCGAACCACGGCTCCCCCGCCTTGGTGTACGAGAAGATGTCGCGGTCCACCACCCGCCCGTGCTCGAGCATCCATTCGCCGGCCCGGATGTGGTAGCCGGTGTCCCCATCCCCCAGCAGAACCTTCACCCCGCCGAGCCGCACCAACAGCAACAGTGCTGGCATCAGGAATGCCACGTCCGTCAGCGACGGCATCCAGGGTACCAGTCGGCTGGGTTTCACCTCGCCCATCTCACATCACCGAGCGCGTCCGGCTCACCACGTCGTCGAAATCCGCGCGCGCGAACCTCCCGTCGGCGTAGTTGCGGAACTGCATGTGGTTCACGCGGAAGCCCACCCGCACCGGTCCGCTCTCCTCCGCCGACACGCGCACTACCGTCACCTGGCAATGCATGCACCGTCGCCCGAAGTTGCGGCTGGCCGGCAATTCGATCTCCGCCGTCAGCTCATCCCCCGGACGCGGTAGTTCCTCTACTGGACCGTCACGGGTCCAGAACACCAGCATCCCGTTCCGGCTGATGTTCTCCGTCAAACCCACCAAACGCCTGGAAATGCTCTGCGGGAAGCCCACGTAGCAGGGCAGCCGGACATCGAGACGTGAATCCACACGGCGGTCCATGAGCTAAATTATTGGATACACCCGTTTTGCGCCGCAATCAAGACCGAATTTGGATGACATATTTTTGTTGACTGAGGTTAACTACCAGCCGTAAGATCTATGTAGCGGATGTGCTTGCCGTTTCAATCAGCTACGGGGCGTAGGCCCCGCCGAGCGTGATGGTCGGCAGGCGGGCTGGTCCGCGCGACGCAGTAAGGCAGGGAGAGTAACAGTGGCTCCGGCATGGTACTTACAGTACTAATGGAACTCCAACGCCTCCCGGCGCTTCAGGGCAGCTCGGCAGGCGCCCTGTGCTGCGGCCTCCGGCAGCGATCTGGCGGCGAGGACGACTAACTCATGGCACGCGTCCTGCTGTTCACTGATGAGCCGGTGCTGGCCCGCGGCTTCTCCACCATCCTCTCGTCCGCCCCCGACGTGGCGTCCGGGGCGGTCTGCCACAGCGCTGCCGAACTGGTCGATAGGGCCCGCGATGTGGAGAAGCCCGATGTCCTGCTGATCGATCTGACGCCCGAAGTGACCTTCGGCCTGCTTACCCAGTTGCGCCGCGACCTGCCGGCCTGCCGCATCGTCTTGTGGGTCCGCAGCATCTCCACTGAGCTGGCCTACCAGGCCCTCGAACTCGGCATTCGCGGCATTCTCCGCAAGACTTTGCCCGCAGAGCTGCTGGTGAAGTGCCTGGCCAAAGTCTCCGAGGGCGAGTTGTGGTTCGACAAGGGCCTCACGGCCAGCTTCCTCTCGGCCAAGACGGTCACTCTGACCAAGCGGGAGAGCCAGTTGGTCAGCCTGCTGTCTCAGGGTCTCAAGAACAAGGAAATCGCCTCGACGCTGTCCATCTCCGAAGGGACGGTCAAGGTGTATCTCTCCCGTCTCTTTCAGAAAGTCGGGGTCAAGGATCGCTTCGAGCTGGCGTTGTACGGCTTGCGCAACCTCCAGAACATGAGCGGCGGGGTGGCCGCACTCAGCGCCGCTCTGGACACGGAGGCTGCCAGGCCTGGTGCCAGCGTCCAGTGGTTGCGCTCTCTGGTGGTGGAGAAACCTTCCGGGCGCGTCCCGGATCAGCTTTCCCTATGGGGCCCCAGGAGCTAGTCTGGTTTGGTGGGGGCGCCTGGCCGCGCCTGGCATGGGAGCGCATCCGGCGCGGGAGCCGCTGACCCTCACCGGTTGTTGCGACCATGCAGCCGTTCGTTCTGCTCTGGCTGATAAGTTCCGCCGTGGGTCCCTCCGGACCGGGGGCCGGCGACGGCTACTTCGGCGTCCTTTGTCAGCCCAAGCACCGCCGCTGGCCCTGCTTTCTGGTCTCCGCCCTGGTTCACTTCGTCCTCCTGCTGGCTCTGCCCTCGCTGCTGGAAGGGCTGGCCCCTCCGCGCGCCGCGGAGTTGTGGGCCGGGCAATTCCGCTTCGAGCAGGCGCTCCGCATCCGCGTTCCGGAGCGGCTATACCTGGCCAGCAGCGGCCGCCGCGCACGCGCCCCGCGGCGCCAGGCCGCCTCCGGCCAGTCCGCGCGCAGTTCGGCGCGGCCAGGCGGCGCCGAGGTCGCCAGCGCGGGGCGACCCGCTCGGAGCAGTGGACCCCGCAGGCGTTTCGAGTTGCCGCCCCTGCTCAAGCGCACCGCTCACCCCCAGAGCGTCCTCCAACCTGAATTACCGCCCGACCTGCCGCTCTCGGCCAGCGTCCGCCTGCCCGAGCTGTTCTTCTGGTCTCCCGCTCCGCCGGTTGGGCCGCCCCGCCGGGCCTTTGTAGTTCCCGGTTATGCCAGGCCGCCGGAGGCGCCTGCGAGCCTGGACGCGCCGCCCGCGCTCACGCTCCCTTCGGAGGAGCCCACCCTCCCCTTCCTGAGGCCCCCGGCGCTACCCCAACTCGAGGAACCGGCGGCTTTCGCCATCTCGCGCGGCCTGCCCCTGCGCACTTCCGTGCCGCAGGAACCGCCTTCCACTGCGCGCGGCGCCACCGCCGACACGTCCCCGGGCAACCCCGTCACCGTGCTGTCGCTCTCTTCCCAGCCCCGGCCCCTCCGCGAGGTTCTCGTTGTTCCACCCGCCAACCAAGTCGGCGCCCTGCCTCAGGGCGCGGGAGGACCCGGGGCGCCCAGGCCCGGCTCCCCTACCGGGCCTCAGGGCGCGGGAGCGCCCGGAGTGCCCAAGCCCGGCTCCCCTACCAGCGTCCAGGGTGGCCAGGAGCCAGCCCCGCAGCCCGCCGCTCGTCGGCGCTCGCCCCCTT
>CAZIRH010000511.1:0-3206 GCA_964541065.1 uncultured Solibacteraceae bacterium | reverse complement strand
AACGCGGCTCGCCGGGTCATTCAGGCCGCCCGCCAGAATCACGCTGATTTCATCCTGCTGGCCGGCGACACCTTCGAGGACAACGGCGTGGACCGGGTCCTGGTCCAGAAAGTCGCCGACATCCTGAGCGACTTCGCGGGGCCGGTGTACATCATCCCTGGCAACCACGATCCGCTGGTGCCCGGCTGCGTGTGGGATCACCCCGCCTGGCGTTCCGTCAGGTCCCTGAGCGTGCTCCGCCAGGAGCAGCCGGTGGCGGTGCCCGGCGGCCTGCTGTACCCCTGTCCGGTGAAGGAGCGGTACTCGGGGAAAGATCCCACGGCCTGGATTCCTGCGGAGAACCCGGGCATCATCCGGATCGGCCTCGCCCACGGCACCGTGGAGGGCGTTCGCCAGGACGAGCCCGATTACCCGATTGCCCGGGACGCGCCGGCGCGGGCGGCTCTCGACTACCTGGCGCTCGGGCACTGGCACTCCATGAGCACCTACGCCGCGGCCGATGGCGCCGTCCGCATGGCTTACTCGGGCACTCACGAGACGGCTAAGTTCGGGGAGCGGGACAGCGGGAACGCCCTGCTGGTGGAGATAGCGGCGCCGGGCGCGCCGCCCACGCTGACTCCCCTCCGCACGGGCGGGCTGGTGTGGGGCTTTCTCGAGGCCGGCTTGCGCGCGCCCGGGGAACTGCTGCACCTGCGCCAGCAGGTCGAGGCCATGCCGGAGCCGGCCTCCACCCTTCTGGATGTGCGCCTCCTCGGACTGCTCTTCGCGCCGGAGCGGAGCGAACTGGCGCGCCTGGAGGAGATCGTGGCCGCCCGGTTCCTGTTCGGCCGGGTGGATTCGTCGGGTCTCAGGCCCTCCCCGGAAGATGACGGTTGGCTGACCGGCCTACCCGAAGGGTTGGTGCGCGAAGCGGCCTATCGCCTACGCGAATGGGCCCATCCGGCCTTCCCCGGCACGCGGCCGGAAGGCGCGACCCCGGAGGCGGCCTCCCGCGCGCTGCTGGAGCTGTTCACCCTGGCGGAGGCGCCTCCATGATCCTGCGGTCCATCGCGGTGGAGGGCTGGCGCTGCTTCGCGAATCGCGTGCACGTGGGGCCGTTTTCCGAGGGGCTCAACGTCCTCTACGCGCCCAACGGCTCGGGGAAGTCCACCTTGTTTGAGGCGCTGATCCGGGCCCTGCTCGACGGCCACAGGGTCAGTGGCCGTGACGCGGAGGCCATGCGCCCGTGGGGACGTTCCCTGGCCCCCGCCGTCATCCTCGAGTTCGCTCACGCCGGCGCGGACTATCGCCTCACCAAGCGCTTCCTGGATCATGCCTTCGCGGAACTGGAGCGCGAGGAAGGCGGCCGCTTCGTGCGCCTGGCCGAGGGCGACACCGCCGATGAGAGGGTCCGCCAGATCCTCAGGAGCAACCCGCCGGGGCGCGGCCTGGCGCGGCTGGAGAACTGGGGGCTGGCCCAGATCCTTTGGGTGCCGCAGGGCCGGCTCGAGGTGGCCGGGCTGTCGGGAGAGCTGGTCTCGGACATCCGGGCGTCCCTCGGGGCGCAGGTGACCGGAACGGTCGCCACCAGGCTCGAGAAACGCATCCAGGAGACCTACGCCCAGTTCTACACCTCGCAGGGCAAGCTCAGGTCCGGCCGGGAAGCTCCGCTGGTGGTTTCCTTGCGCGAGAAACACGCCGCCGCCCAGGAGCAGGAGCGCAACGCGCTGGCGCTGCTCGAGGCCTTTGAAACCAGCGCCCGCCGGGTCGAGGATCTACGCGCCCAGCGCGCTCAGGCCCGGCGGGACGCGGAGGCCGTCTCCCAGGCCCTGGCTGAAGCCCGCCGGCGCGCCGGCTCCTACCGGGAGCTTCTCTCCCGGCGCGACGCGCAACGAGAGCGCGTCAAGGCCGCCGAAGCGCAGTACGGCGAGCTGAAGCGCCGGGCTGACGAGATCCATGCCTGCACCCGGGAACTCGGTCAGGCGCAGGAAGCGCTCGAGCGGCTGCGCGGCGATCTCCAGCACTGGGGCCGGGAAGTCGAGGACCGCCAGAGCCACGCCGCGAAGACCAAAGCCGCACTGGAGGACTTGCGGAAGGACGCCGGCCAGGCCGAGCAGGCACAGCGCCAGGCGGAGGCGGCTCAGCGCTTTGCGGACTGCCGGAAGGCTATCGACGAGCTGGACGCGCGCTGGGTGAGGATCACTCAGGCCGCCGCCGCTCTCGAGGAGCGCAAGCAGCAGCGGGCGGCGCTGGTCGCGCCCGACGGCAAGGCGCTGCGCGCCATCCGCAAGGCCGTCAAGGAGCGCTACGAGGCGCAGGCGCATATCGACGCCGCGCTCATCACCCTCGAAATCACTCCCGCGGCCGATGGGCTCACCACCGTCCTGGCCGGCGAGGAGCCCGGCACCAAGCCACTGCGTGCCGGCGCTCCCGCCAGCTTCCAGGGCTCGCCCGAGGTGGTGGTGGACCTGGCTGGTCTCGCACGCTTGCGGGCCTCGGGGCCCGTCGAGTCGGTGGAAGAGCACCGCGCCCAGCGCGAGGCGGCCGTCCGAAAACTCCAGCAACTCACTGAGGGCTTCCCCACCGCCGATCTGGAGGCGCTGGAGGCCCTAGTCGAGACTTCCAAGGAGCTTGACCAGCGCGTGGCGGAGGCGCAGGCGCAACTGGACGCGCTGCTGGGCGATGGGTCCGTCGAAGACTTCACACAGGAGCGAGCCAGGCTGGCCGCCGTGCGGGCTCAGATTCTGGAGGCCGTTCCTGCGTGGGCGGAGAATCCCCCCGACGTGGAGGCGCTCCGCGAAGCCGCGCGAGCCGCCCGGCGCGCTTTCGACGAGGCCCTGGCAGTGGCTCAAGCTTCGTCGGACAGAACCCAGCAGACGCTGGCCTCGGCCCGAGAGCAACAGGCCGCCCTCACGGCCCGCTGCGAGGAGACGGAAAAGCAGGCCACGTCGCTCGCGGCCAGGCTGGCCGTCCTCACCAGCGACGGAAAACCCGACCAGCAGAGAGAAGCGGAACTGAGCCAAGCCGCGCTGGCCTGGGACGCGGCCCGGCGCGTCCTCGAGGAGGTCGAGATTCAGCTCGCGGCCTTCGACGATAATCCCGAGGACACCGTTGCCAGGCTCGACCATCAGCTCCAGGCCGCCGAGGAGACGGCCACCCAGGCTCTGGGGAAAGAGAAGACCGAGGAGGGGAGGCTCGAGCATCTCTCGGTTCAGGGGCCCTACTCG
>CAZIRH010000510.1:0-3222 GCA_964541065.1 uncultured Solibacteraceae bacterium | reverse complement strand
TAGTCTTCCGCCCGCGGCCCAGCAGGTTCACCCGCGGGCGGACCCTTCTCCGCGGGGGCATCCTGGCCGGTTTGTGCCTCTCCGTCGGCTACTTGTTCCAGACCGTGGGCCTGCGCTACACCACCCCTTCGAAGTCGGCTTTCATGACGGGCCTCGCGGTGGTGATGGTGCCGGTGTTCGGCGCGATCTGGCGCCGCAAGGCGCCCGCGGCCGCCGAGATGCTGGGCGTGCTGGCCGCCACCGCGGGCATGGGGCTGATGACCCTGAACGTCGGGACGCTCGGCATGGAGCGGGGAGACCTGCTGACGCTGGCTTGCGCCGCCGGCTTTGCGGCGCACATCCTGGTGGTCGGTCACTATGCTCCCCGGGTGAGTTTCGAGGCGCTGTCGCTGGTGCAGGTAGCCACGGCGGCCGTGCTGGCGCTGGCCACCTGCTGGTGGGTCGAGACGCCCGTGATCCGCTGGCGCCCCGGCGTGGTGGCCGCGCTGATCGTCACCGGGCTGCTGGCGACGGCGCTGGCCTTCTCGGTCCAGGCCTGGGCGCAGCAGTACACCACCCCCACGCACACCGCCCTGATCTTCGCTCTGGAACCGGTCTTCGCCTGGCTGACCTCCTTCCTGCTGACCGGCGAGACCCTGTCGTGGCGGGCCAGCGTGGGCGCCGTGCTGATCCTGGCCGGGATCCTGCTGGTGGAGTTGAAACCATTTGGGGGGAACCGCCGTCCTAGACAGTAGAACTGGTAGAATAGAACAAAGGCCCACCACGGGATAGGCACGTATGAACCTACTGGAGAAGTTCAAGCAACAGAAACTGCTGTCTGCCGCCCTGCTGATCTTCACGCTTTCGATCGGGATTCTGATCGGCACGCTGATCAACACGGCGGTGTTGGCCGAGAGAGGTCAGGCTCCGGCGCCGGACGCCACGCCGCTGGCCATCCCCTCTCCGGTTCAGCTTTCCACCGCCTTCGGCCAACTCGCCAAGCAGTTGGAGCCGTCGGTAGTGAACATCATTTCAACTTACGGGGCCAGAGAGGTGCAGCAGTCCCAGCGCAACCCGCGCCAGCGCCAGGCCCCCTCCGAAGAGCCCGAGGAAGACCCCTTCGGGATGGACTTCTTCCGCCGTTTCTTCGGCAGCCCCTTCGGCGACGTGCCCACGCGGCCCTTCCGCCGGGCGTCCACCGGCTCCGGCTTCATTGTGGACCGGAACGGTTACATCCTGACCAACCTGCACGTGGTGGATGAGGCCGACCGCATCCGGGTCAAGCTCACCGACGACCCGAAGGAGTATGACGCCAAGCTCGTGGGCGCCGACCTTGAGCTGGACGTGGCGGTCATCAAGATCGACGCCGGCAAGGCCCTGACCACCGCCAGGATGGGCAACTCCGAAGGCGTTCAGGTGGGCGACTGGGTGGTGGCCATCGGCTCGCCTTTTGGCCTGGAGGCCACGGTCACCGCCGGCATCATCAGCGCCAAAGGTCGCGAAGTGAGCGACCGGCAGCACCAGCTCCAGAAGTTCCTGCAAACCGACGCGGCCATCAACCCGGGCAACAGCGGGGGGCCGTTGATCAACCTGCGGGGCGAGGTGATCGGGATCAACACGGCCATAGCCACCGAGAACGGCGGTTACAACGGCGTGGGCTTCGCGCTGCCTATCAACATGGCCGTCCACGCTTACAATCAGATCATCAAGACAGGCAGGGTGTCGCGCGGCGGCATTGGCGTTCAGTTCCGCAAGGGAGCGCCGCAGGAGTTGCTGAAGGCCTATGGCGCCACTCAGGGGGTCTTTATCGACTCGGTCGAGCCCACCGGCCCGGCCGGCAAGGCGGGCATCAAGCCCGAGGACATCATCCTCAGCTACAACGGCCAGCCCGTCAAAGACGGCGACGATCTGATCAGCCGCGTGTCCGCCACTCCGGTAGGCTCGCAGGCCACGGTCGAGGTGCTGCGCGACGGCAGGAAGATGGACTTCAGGGTGACCGTGGGCGAGCGCGCCGAGATCTTCGCCGAGACCCTCGGCATGCGGCGCAGCCAGCCCGAGTCGGCGCGCGCCGAGAGCCCGGAGGCGATGTTCGGCTTCTGGTTCCGCAACTTCCGCGACACCGACCGGGAGCGGCTGGGCTACGACCAGAAGGGTGGCGTGCTGGTCACGCGCGTGGATCCCAACTCCTTCGCCGAGGACATCGGGATGGCCCCGGGCGACGTCATCACCGCCATCAACCGCCAGCCGGTGACCTCGGCGGACGACGTGCGGCGCATCCAGGGCGCGCTCAAAGCCGGCCAGCCGGCGGCTTTCCGCGTCATGCGCCGCCCGCTGACCGCCCGCGGCACCCGCGCGGACTGGCAGCCCCTGTTCCTGGCCGGCACGCTGCCGGACAAACCGTGATAGCATAGGCTTTCTCGTGGGATAAGACTCCCGTCTTGTCCTGTTGCAGGAGACAGACCCTTGCGCAGACTGGGGCTGCTGGCGTGTGCCTTATGCCTGATCGCGGCCGCCTCCCAGGCGCCTCAGAAAACACCCTCCAGCCCTCCGGCCGAGCCGGCGACGCCTTCGAAGAAGCAGCCGGCCAAAAAAGCGCCCACCCCGGCCCAGAAGCCTGTCACTGCGCCCAAGAAGCCCGCGACCGCAGCCAAGAAACCCGCGGCCGGGGCCAAGAAACCGGCGTCCAAGGCCGCCAAACGCACCTCTTCCGGCAAGAAGTCGAAGTCAAAGTCGCGGAAGCGGGTTCCGAGCTGGCGCACCGGCCAGCAGGCGCCTACGCGGGAGCGCTACCTCGAGATCCAGGGAGCGCTGATCGCTCGCGGGTATCTGGAAGGGCCGGCGACGGGCGTGTGGGGCCCCGAGTGCCTAGCGGCTCTCAAGAAGTTCCAGGCGGACCAGAACCTCGAGCCGACGGGCAAGCTGGATTCCCTGTCCCTGATTGCCCTGGGCCTGGGGCCGAAGCGGGAGGGCACTGAGCTACCGCCGCCGGTCCCTCCTGGTCAGGTTCCTCCCAGCAGCGAGCCCAAGCAGCCATGATTATCGGAGTTCCCAAAGAAGTCAAAGATCACGAGACCAGAGTGGGATTGGTGCCTGGCGGCGCGATCGCGCTCCACGAGGCCGGTCACCAGGTGCTGGTGGAGTCCGGCGCCGGCCTGGGCAGCTTGATTGCCGACCGGGAGTACGAAGAGGCCGGGGCGCGGCTGGTCGCCTCCGCGCGCGAGGTCTGGGCGCAGGCCGACCTGG
>CAZIRH010000509.1:0-3235 GCA_964541065.1 uncultured Solibacteraceae bacterium | reverse complement strand
GGGCGGGCGGCCACGGTGGCGGAGGGCGCCCGGCCCCTGAGTCGTCCTCTGGTCCGGTCGCGCCGCGAAGGCATCCTGTACGGGGAGGGCGACGACGCTCTGTGGGTGGTCGGCTACGAGGGGCGGAACCGCCGCCGGCTGCCCACGGCGCCGGGCCGGCTGGGGCCCTTTGTCTGGGGGCCGGACGGCAAAAGCGTCCTGTACCTGCACTACCCGCCGGGCAGGTCCGCGAGCGCCCTCCGCGAGTGCCGCCTGGATGCTTCCACAGACCAGCTTGTGGCCGAGACCAGTCGCTTCGCGGCCTTCAGCGCCAACGGGGACGCCTCGGTGTTTGTGGGAGCCAGCGCCAGCCCAGGCTCGCCGCAGATCCTCCTGCTGCTGCGGTCCACGCACCGGGAGATGGTGCTGTGCGAACACCGCGCCAGCGAGGCCGCCCGCGCGGAGCCGGTGTTCTCGCCCGACAGCCAGCGGGTCTATTTCCAGAGCGACCGGGAGGGCAGGTGGGTGATCTACTGCGTGCCGGTGGACCGGCTGGTGGAGCGGACCCCGGCTTGAGGGCGTGTAACCAGGCCGGGCCGCAGGGCGCCAAATGGAGGAAGGGTGTGGCACGCAAGCGCGGTCGGCGGTAGTCTGAGAAGAAGGGAATTCATGCGCGGATTACATCTAGTTTTGAGCGTGGTCCTAGGGATGATCCTGGGCGGCTGCGGCCGCCAGCCAGCGGTCGAGGTCCGGCGGGACAGCGGGCCCATCGAGGTGCGGGTGGCGCCGGTAGCTGCCCGCCAGATCCAGCGGGTGGTTGAGGCGGTGGGCACCCTGTTTCCATTTGCCGAGGTCGTCATCAGCGCGGAGATCGAAGGCCGCGTGGATCAGGTGGAGGCGGATCTCGGCGACGCCGTGCGCGAGGGGCAGATGCTGGCGCGCGTCTCCGAAGACGAGCAGCGCTATCTGGTGACGCAAATCACGGCCCAGTTGCGCCAGGCCCTCGAGCGCCTCGGTCTGGAGAACGAGAACGAGAAGGTGCGCGACATCCGGCAGACGCCCGAGGTGCGCCGCGCCCAAGCGGATCTGTTCGACGCCGAGCAGCGCTACAAGCGGGTGCGCGAGCTGGTGGACCAGAAGGTCGGCTCGCAGCAGGACCTGGATGGGGCCGAAGCCCGCTTCAAGGCCCTGCAAGCGGCCTACGACTCCAGCCTGGTCCAGACGCGCAACCTGATCCAGGAGGTGGACCGGCTGAGGGCCGTCCTGGACCTGCAACGCAAGAGGCTGCGCGACACGTCGGTGCGGGCGCCCTTCGCCGCCTTCGTCAAGGAGCGCCTGGTGACCGTCGGCCAATACGTGCAGCCCAACGCCCCGCTGTTCGCCCTGGTCAAGACCGACCCCATCCGCCTGCGGGCCGAGATCCCCGAGCGCATGGCGCCCTGGGTCAAGATGGGTCAGATCGCCGAAGTCTCCGTCGAGGCGTTCGAGAACCGCACCTTCGTGGGCAAGATCTGGCGCATTTCTCCCACCGTGGACCAGAGCAAGCGGACCTTCATTATCGAGGCCCTGATCGAGAATCCCGCCGGGGAGCTCAAGCCCGGCTCTTTCGCCCGCGCGCGCGTGAAGACCAGCCGCTTCGAGCAGATCAAGCTGGTGCCCGTGCGGGCGGTCAACTACGTGCTCGGCTCGAACAAGGTGTACGTGCTGCGCGGCCAGCAGGTGGAAGCCCGCGAGGTGAAGCTGGGTGATCGCTTCGACCAGGACGTCGAGATCCTGGACGGCGTCCGCGAAGGCGAGCAGGTGGCCACTACTCAGTTGGCGCGGCTGGACACCGGCTCGCGGGTGCGCATCGCGGAGCGTTGAAGCATGCGGAGGGTGGCGCTGGCTCTCGCGCTGCTGGGGCCGGCCGCCCCGGCCACCAGGCTGCTGGTCACCGTGGTCGAGCAGAAGACCGCGCAGCCGGTCAAGGAGCTGAAGGCCGCCGACTTTACGGTGCTGGACGACCGCCGGCCGCGCGCGGTCGAGGCGGTGGAATCCCCAAGCGGGCTGATGGACGTGATGCTGCTGCTCGACACCAGCCTGCTGGGGGAAATGGTCCAACTGGTGGCTGGGAGCCTGGTCTCCCAGTTGCAGCCCAAGGATCAGATGGCGGTGGTGGCCTTCCACTCCTCGGCGGACCTGATCCAGGACTTCACTTCGAGCCAGGAGTTACTGCGCCGCGCCATCGAGGGGGTCAAGTTCGGCAATGCGCCCAAGGTGCTGGACGCGCTGTTCGCGGCCCTCGACGGCGGTTTCCGCTCCTCGGGCTTCCGCCGCGTGATCCTGCTGCTGACCGCCGGGGTGGAAGGCCCCAGCCGGATCTCCGAGCGCGAGGTATTGCGGGTGGCGAGGCGAAACGGCGTGTCCCTCTACCCCGTCTATGTGATAGGCGCCGAGCGTTCGCTGTTCGAGATGCTGGCCCGTGAGACCGGCGGCGCGACCTTCAACCTGCGTGAGCTTCGCAGGGGCCTCAAGGGGCCGCCCGGGCCGCTGGTCTTCGACGTGCTCCGCTCGCACTACATGCTGAGCGTGGCCGGCAATCTCTCGCTCGGCGAGAAGATCAAGGTGGAAGTCAAGCGGCCCGTGAGACTGGCGGTCTCCTGGCTGCCGCTGGAGTGAAGGGATAGCGTATGCGTGTTCGAGTGGCCGCGACCTGGTGCGCCGCGCTCGGTTTCTTTCCATTCCTGGGGCGCAGCGAGGAGCTCGCCAGGACCAGCTTTGCCAACTTCTACCAGGCGCCTGAGGTGTCCGTGGCTCCGGCGGTGCCTCCCTACAACCTGCCGCTGGATCTCTCCAAGATCTCGAACTGGGAGGCCGTCAAGCGGCAGCTTGATGCGGCCCGGATCGAGTCCCTGATCGCTCGCAACGGTTTCGGGGTGATGAGGTCGGCGGCCGGCGAGGACATCATCGAGCCTTACCGGCGGTTGAAGGAGATGGGCGTGCCCATCCTGGTGACCGCCGACACGCTGCTGCACCTGTATCACATTCAGTTCGACGAGACCCTCAAGGAGATCGAGGAGCGCGAGTTCTACGGGGCGGCCCTGGCTCTGACCAGGGCGTTGCTGGCGGACGCCGTCGGGCAGCCGGGGCAGTACGAGGGTCTGTTGCGGGAAGCCGCTCAGCGCAACATCGCCTATTTCGCCGTGGCGATGAAGCTGCTCGCTCCGGCCGCCGAGATTCCCCAGGACCAGGCTGAGGTGGTGGCGCGCGAGCTGCG
>CAZIRH010000508.1:0-3248 GCA_964541065.1 uncultured Solibacteraceae bacterium | reverse complement strand
CCGCGATCATGCGGATGTGGCCCAGGTGGTGGATGGCGCGGGTGCCGTTGGCCGGGCGCAGGGAGCAGTCGAACACCGGCAGGTGCTCGGGCTTGATGTGGGACGCGCCCTCGATGGTGCCGGTGGCGTCGATGTGGGCGACGATCTTCTCGGTTTGCTCCGGGCTGTAGCCCAGGCGGATCAGCGCCTGGGGCACGGTATGGTTGACGATCTTGATGACGCCGCCTCCCACGAGCTTCTTGTACTTGACCAGGGCGAGGTCGGGCTCGATGCCGGTGGTGTCGCAATCCATCATGAAGCCGATGGTGCCGGTGGGGGCGAGCAGCGTGACCTGGGCGTTGCGGTAGCCGGCCTGGCGGCCCAGCTCATAGGCCTCGCGCCAGCAGGCCTGCGCGCCTTCGAGCAAGGCGGGGGGCACGTGGCGCGCGTTGATGCGGCTGAGCGAGCCGCGGTGCATGCGGATGACTTCGAGAAACGGCTCCTGGTTCTTCTCGAACTCGGGGAACGGCCCGACGGCTTCGGCGATGCGCGCGCTCATCAGGCACGCTTCGCCGGTCATCAGGGCGGTGACGGCGGCGGCGTAGTCGCGCCCCGCCTCGCTGTCGTAGGGCAGGCCGAGCGACATCAGCAGGGCGCCCAGGTTGGCGTAGCCCAGGCCCAGGGCGCGGAAGCTGTGCGAGTTGGCGGCGATCTTCTCGGTGGGGTAACTGGCGCTGTCAACGATGATCTCCTGCGCCAGGATCATGGTATCGACGGCGCGGCGGAAAGCCTCGACCTGGAACTGCCCATCGGGCCCCAGGAACTTCATGAGGTTAAGCGAGGATAGGTTGCAGGCCGAGTCGTCCAGGAACATGTACTCCGAGCAGGGGTTCGAGGCGTTGATGCGCCCGGAGACCTTGCAGGGATTCCAGCGGTTGACGGTCGTGTCGAACTGCATGCCGGGGTCGCCGCACTGGTGGGTGGCCTGGGCGATCTGGCGGAGCAGTTCGCGGGCCTTGAGGCGTTTGACGGGCTGGCCGGTGACCACCGAGCGGGTCCACCACTCGCCGTCGGAGAGGACGGCCTGCATGAACTCGTCGGTCACGCGCACGGAGTTGTTGGCGTTCTGGAAGAAGATCGAGCTGTAGGCTTCGCCGTCGAGGGAGGCGTCGTAGCCGGCGTCGATCAGCGTGTGCGCCTTCTTCTCCTCCTTGGCCTTCGCCCAGACGAAGGCCTCGATGTCGGGGTGGTCCGCGTTGAGGATCACCATCTTGGCGGCGCGGCGCGTCTTGCCGCCGCTCTTGATGACCCCGGCGAAAGCATCGAAGCCTTTCATGAAGCTCAGCGGGCCGGAGGCGCGGCCGCCGCCGGAGAGCACGGCGTTCTCCTCGCGCAGCGTCGAGAGGTTGGTGCCGGTTCCCGAGCCCCACTTGAAAAGCATGCCCTCGGTCTTGGTCAGTTCGAGGATGGATTCCAGGGAATCCCGGACCGAGTTGATGAAGCAGGCCGAGCACTGCGGGCGGTGTTGGCCGGGTTCGAGCTTGCGGACGGCGCTGGCGGCGGGGTCGTAGTACCAGCCATAGCCGCGGCCCTCGGCCACGCCCACGTTGAACCACACGGGCGAGTTGAAGCTGGCCTTCTGGGTGAGCACGAGGTGAGCCAACTCGTCGCGGAAGTTGGCGGCGTCCGCCGGGGTCTGGAAGTAGCCGCCGGTCAGGCCCCAGTTGGCGATGGTCTCGACGACGCGGCGTGCCAGTTGCGCGACGCTGGTCTCGCGCTCCGGCGAGCCCATGGGTCCGTGGAAGTACTTGCTGGCGACGATGTTGGTGGCGGTCTGGGACCAGTCGGCGGGGACCTCGACGTCGCGCTGCTCGAACATCACCTCGCCCTTGTCGGTGGCGATGGAGGCGCAACGGATGTCCCACTGGATTTCGTCGCAAGGTGTGCGGTCGGCCGGCATTCGGGCAGTGAAACAGCGCGGGAAGGACAACCCGCTGGCCCGGGATTTGGGCCTGGGCTCCTGAAGGGTAGCGCTGGCATCGACAGTGGCTTGGCTCATCGGCTCAGTTCCTAGAGGATCGGGGGAGAAGAAAGCCCGCTCTGCAAGCATGCCCCAAGCGGTAGTGCCCCGTCAAGCGAAATATCTATATGCGGTACTACGCTTTACGGCTTCCCATTCCCCTCCCGGCAACGGTTCCGCTGGATTCGATTATCCCTCAACTCCACGCCAGGCGCGGCGACCACGCAACCGGCCCGCATGCCGTATCCCGCTATCTCGTTGTCGGATATGACGTTATCGCGCGTCACGGCGGGCCGCTCCGCGCGCCGCCCCAGGTAGATGCCGCTCGAAAGCAGCCCCGGCTCCTCCGGCCAGTACAGGCAACCCGCTTTGCCCGGCTCGCAGCGCGCCAGGTTCAGGTTGAGCAGCCGGTTGCCCACGATGCGGTGATGGCTGCCGATGACGAAGATGCCGCCGTAGACCGCGCCCTCGATGTGGTTGCCCGCGACGGTGATCTGCTCGGAGCGCATGTCCGGGTTGGCGTTGTTCATGAGGATGCCGAAGTGGCCGTGGGGGTACTCCTGGCGGGGCTGGCGGTTGATGCAGGTGTTGGCGCGCACCTCGCCGTGGTGGAAGCCGTCCAGGTCGATGCATTTTCCGTTGACGTCTTCAAAGCGGTTGTCGGCGTAGACGGAAAGGTCGGTGTTGCCGGCGGTGTCGATGGCCACGGGCGTGGCTGCGGGATCGACCTCCGCCAGCGGGTAGCCGATGCGCGCGCCTCGGTTGTGCTCGACGCGCACGCGGGTGGCGTGGCCCACCTGGATGGCGTCGCGCGCCAGCTCGTGGAACTCGTTGCCGGTGATGAGGCCGTCGCGATTACGGGGGGAGCTGTACGGCGAGTGCGTCCAGATGCCGTTGCCGCGGATGCGCCGCAGCACCGAGGCCCGCACCTCGAAATCCGTCGTGCCTTCCTCCAGCAGGATGCCGCCGGTCGTGTTGTTGTGGCCGGAGGCGTCGCGCGAGCCGCTGTCCTCGATGAGCAAGCGTTCGAGGCGCACGCCCCGCGAACGGGCCACCAGGACGGCGAAACTCGCCACCTGCACGAACTTCAGATCCGCAAGCGTGAGGAGGCGGGCCTCCTCGGCCAGGATGCCGTTGTTCGAGCAGAAGCGCGAGAAGGGGACACCGTGCGGCGGCAGCCCTGCGCGCCGTTCGAGGGCGGCGCGGTTGCCGTCGATGGTGAAGCCGGCCAGGCGCACGCGGGTCGTGC
>CAZIRH010000507.1:0-3253 GCA_964541065.1 uncultured Solibacteraceae bacterium | reverse complement strand
GTCCGGTGGTGTGGGAGGGTGACCGGGCGCAATCCCGGTCACCCGACCCGATCCGTTCACTTCAGCTCGAGTATCTCCTTCTCTTTGGCCTTGGCGGCCTGCTCGAGCTTCTGCATGTGCGTGTCGGTGAGCTTCTGGACGTCGTCGTGCGCCCGGCGGTCGTCGTCCTCGCTGATGACCTTGTCCTTGAGCAGCTTCTTGACGTTCTCGTTGGCGTCGCGCCGCACGTTGCGCAAGCCCACGCGGTGCTCCTCGGCCACGCCGTGCAGGTGTTTGACCAGCTCCTTGCGGCGCTCCTCGGTCAACGGCGGGATGGGCACCCGGATGAGCTTGCCGTCGTTGACCGGGTTCAGGCCGAGGTCGGCACTGCGGATGGCCTTCTCGATGGCCCCGAGCTGGCTCAGGTCCCAGGGCTGGACCACAATCAGCGAGGGCTCGGGCACGTGCAGCGAAGCGACTTGGTTCAGTGGCGTCGGGGTCCCGTAGTAGTTGACGCGCACCGGTTCGAGGAGGCTGATCGAAGCGCGCCCCGTGCGGATGGTGGACATGGTGTGCTGCAAGTCCGCGAGCACTTTCTCCATGCGCGTACGGGCGCTGGCTTCGACCTCCTTGACTGTCTGGAAGGTCTGGTCGGCTGGCTCAGTTGGCTGTCCCTGTTTCATATGGTTTCCCCTTGGCAGATCAGCGTACCGACGGATTCGCCCATCGACATACGCATCATGTTTCCCGGAACATTCAGGTTGAAAACCACGATCGGAAGCTGGTTGTCGCGGCACATGGCGACCGCGGCGGCGTCCATGACGCCCAGGCCCTGGGCGAGGACCTCCGAGTAGGAGATCTGCCGGTAAAAGACGGCGTGGGGATGCTTCAGGGGGTCCTGATCATAGACGCCGTCCACGCGCGTGCCCTTGCCCATGACCTGGGCGCGAATCTCCAGCGCGCGCAGGACCGCCGCCGTGTCGGTCGAGAAATAGGGGTTCGACGTGCCGCCGGCCATCACCACCACGCGGCCCTTCTCCAGGTGCCGGATGGCGCGGCGCTGGATGTATGGCTCGGCCACCTGGCGCATCTCGATGGCGGTCATCACGCGGGTGGGCACCCCCAGGCGCTCGAGCGTGTCCGCGAGGGCCACGGCGTTGATGACCGTGGCCAGCATGCCCATGTGATCGGCGGCCACCCGGTCCATGTGGCGGGCCGCGGCGGCCACGCCGCGGAAGAAGTTGCCGCCCCCCACCACCACGCCCAACTGCACGCCGGTGGCGGCCACCTGGGCCAGTTCTGCCGCCAGGGAGGCCACCCGCTCAACCTCGAGTCCGAAGCCGGCCTGGCCGGCCAGGGCCTCGCCGCTGAGCTTCAGCAGGATGCGTTCGTACTTGGGCATGGGTTCCTCCTGACCGCTCGCTCACGCTCGCGGCTCGGAACCGAGCCACCAGCGTCAGGGAGTGGCTTTCTCGCCCGCGTCGCCCACTCTGAAACGGATCATCCGGGAGACGGTGATGTTCTCGCCGGTCTTGGCGATGGTGGCGGCGATCAACTGGCCCACGGTGACGGTGCCCTCCTTGATGAAGGGCTGCTCGTAGAGGCAGACCTCCTCGTAGAACTTACCCAGGCGGCCCTCGACGATCTTGTCCACCACTTTCTCGAGCTTGCCCTCGGCCAGGGCGCGGGCGCGCTGGATCTCGCGCTCCTTCTCCAGGGCCGCCGCGGGCACGTCCTCCTTGCGGAGGTACTGGGGGTCAGCCGCGGCCACCTGCATGGCCAGGTCGTGCACCAGTTGCTTGAACTCGGCGGTGCGGGCCACGAAGTCGGACTCGCAGTTGACCTCGATCAGCACGCCCAACTGCGCGCCCGGATGCACGTAGCTGCCGACCAGCCCCTGCTTGGTGGCCCGCGAGGCCCTGCGGGCCGCGGTCGCCAGCCCGCGCTTGCGCAGCACCACCTCGGCGGCCGCCGCATCGCCTCCCGCCTCCTGCAAGGCGCTCTTGCACTCCATCATGCCGGCGCCCGTGCGCTCGCGTAACTGCTTCACCAACTGTGCCGTGATTTCCGCCATATGACTCTTCCTGTGGCTGGAGGGCTCCTAGCCTTCGCCCGGAACGGACGCGGCCGGCGCCGGGCTGGCAGAGGACTCCTCGGCGGCCTGCCCAGAGGGTTCCTTGCGAGGCAGCGACACCGAGGGCAGGTCCTCGTCCGGGATGCTCTCCGACATGAGTTGCTCGGCGTAGCGCGGATCGGTGTACTGCGTGTACTCGGGGATCTCCTCCAGAGGTGTCTCGTCGGTGACGATCTTTTCCGCCGTAAACTCCTGCTCGGTGGCCAGGGCGCGCCCCTCGATAACGGCATCGGCGATCTTGCTGGAGAACAGGCGGATGGCGCGCAAGGCGTCATCGTTGCCGGGGATGGGGTGATCCACCTGGTCGGGGTTGCAGTTGGTGTCCACTACGCCCACCACCGGGATACCGAGTTTGCGGGCCTCGGCCACGGCGATCTCCTCCTTGCTGGAGTCGATGACGAACACCACGTCGGGCAGCCCGGGCATCTCCTTGATGCCGGCCAGGTTCTGCTGGAGGTGCTTGCGCTCCCGTTCCAACTGGATGATTTCCTTCTTGGGACGCCCCTCGTAGTTACCTTCCGCCGCCATGCCATCCAGTTCCTTCAGGCGCTTGATGGAGCGCTGGATGGTGACGTGGTTGGTGAGCAGCCCGCCCAGCCAGCGGTGGTTCACGTAGTACATCTGGCAGCGGCTGGCCTCCTCGGCCACCGCCTCCTGGGCCTGCCGCTTGGTGCCCACAAACAGGAAGTTCTTGCCCTGCTGCGCCATCTCGCCCACGTAGCGCATGGCCTCTTTGAACAGCTTGAGCGTCTTTTGCAGGTCGATGATGTAGATGCCATTGCGTTCGCCGAAGATGTACTCTCGCATCTTCGGGTTCCAGCGCTTGGTCTGGTGCCCGAAGTGAACGCCGGCTTCGAGCAGCTCCTTCATGGAAATCGACGGCAAATTGCCTCCTTCAGCAAATGCGACTGGGTTGCCGCGCTCGCGGTCCAAAGCGAGATTTGCGTGCGCGGACTGGGTTGGTGCGGGCCCATTACCGCTTCGAGAACTGGAAGCGCTTGCGGGCGCCCTTCTGGCCGTATTTCTTGCGCTCGCGGCGGCGCGCGTCGGAGCGCAGGAAGCCCAACGACTTCAACTTGGGGCGCAGCTCGACGTCGGACTCCACCAGCGCGCGGGCAACGCCCAAACGCGCGGCCCCGG
>CAZIRH010000506.1:0-3265 GCA_964541065.1 uncultured Solibacteraceae bacterium | reverse complement strand
CGCATCTTCAGCTCCAGCCGCGCCGGCTGCGCGTGCTTCATGGCCGGATGGTAGGCCGGGGCGAACAGAAACCCGATGCCCACCTCCCGGATGGCGCGCGCCGCCTGCTCCGGCCGCTGCGCGATGGTCACGCCCAGCCGCTCCAGCACGTCGGCGCTGCCGCAGGCGCTCCAAATCGAGCGGTTGCCGTGCTTGGCCACCTTCACCCCCGCCCCCGCCGCCACCAGCGCCGCAATGGTCGAGATGTTGAAGGTGCCCGCGCCGTCGCCGCCCGTCCCGCAGGTGTCCAGCAGCGGCTCTCCGCCCAGGTCGAGCTCGAGCGGGCTGGCCATGCGCCGCATGGCGCGCGCGAACCCTACCAGCTCCTCCGCCGTCTCGCCCCGCATCCGCAGCGCCACCAGCAGGGCCGCCACCTGGGCGGTGGATGCGGTGCCGGACAGAATGGCCATCATGACCTGCTCGGCCTCCGCCGGGCTCAGCGGCTCGCCGTTCACTACGCGGTGCAGGTGGGCAAGAAACGTCATGTTATAGTAGGATGGCTCAAAATTCTAGCACAGGCGCACACCCATGAAAATCCACGAGTACCAGGCGAAGGCCATCCTGACGCACTACGGCGTGCCCGTGCCTCGCGGGGAAGTCGTGCGCACGGTCGAAGAGGCTGAGTCCGTGGCCCGCGCCCTCGGCGGCACCGTGGTGGTCAAGGCCCAGATTCATGCTGGTGGCCGCGGCAAAGGCGGGGGCATCAAGCTCGCCCGTAGCGCCGCCGAGGCCACCGAAATCGCCAGGCGCATGCTGGGCCTGCGGCTGGTCACTCACCAGACCGGACCCGAGGGCCGCATCGTGCAGCGCCTGCTCATCGAGGAGGCCCTCCCCATCGACCGCGAGCTCTACCTGGGCGTGGTGCTCGACCGCGCCCGCGGCCGCCCCGTTTTCATGGCTTCCGCTGCCGGGGGCGTCGAGATCGAGGAGGTCGCCGCCAAGACCCCCGAACTGATCCTGAAGGAGCACCTCGAGCCCGGCTTCGGCCTGCTGCCCTTCCAGGCGCGCAAGCTGGCCTACGGCATGGGGGTGCCCGCGGCCAGCGTCAGCGCCGCGGTGGCGGCCATGATCGCGCTCGCCTCCGCCTACGAAGGCGTGGACGCCTCCCTGGCCGAAATCAACCCCTTCATCCTCACCACGGACGGCAGGGTCTTCGCCCTGGACGCCAAGCTCAACCTGGACGACAGCGCGCTGTTCCGGCACAAGAACCTGCTGGAGATGCGCGACTTACAGGAAGAGGATCCCCTGGAGGTCGAGGCCTCCCGCTTCAATCTGAACTACATCAAGCTGGACGGCAACGTCGGCTGCATGGTCAACGGCGCGGGCCTGGCCATGGCCGCCATGGACATCATCAAGCACGCCGGCGGCAATCCGGCCAACTTCCTGGACGTGGGCGGCGGGGCCAACGCCGAGCAGATCGCCAACGCCTTCCGCATCCTGGTCTCCGACCGCAACGTCCGGGCCGTGCTGATCAACATTTTCGGCGGCATCCTGCGCTGCGACACGCTGGCCACGGGAGTGGTGGCCGCGGCCAAGGAGCTGAACCTTCAGGTGCCCGTGGTGGTGCGCATGGAGGGCACCAACGTCGAGGTGGGGCGCAAGATCCTGACCGAATCGGGGCTGAACTTCACCGTGGCCGAGGGCATGAAGGACGCCGCGGAGAAAGTCGTGAGGCTGGCGCAATGAGCATACTGGTTGACAAGCATACGCGCTTGCTGGTGCAGGGCTTCACGGGCCGTGAGGCCACCTTCCACGCCCAGCAGTGCATCGCCTACGGCACCAACATCGTGGGCGGGGTCGTCCCGGGCAAGGGCGGCCTCCGCCATCTCGACCTGCCGGTGTTCAACACCATGGCCGAGGCGGTGGGCTCGACCGGCGCCAACGCGTCGGTCATCTTCGTGCCTCCGGCTTACGCCGCCGACGCCATCGTCGAGGCCGCCGACGCCGGCTTGCCGCTGACCGTCTGCATCACGGAGGGCATTCCCGCGCTCGACATGGTCCGCGTGTGGCGCTTCCTCGAGGACCATCCCACCCGCCTGATTGGCCCCAACTGCCCGGGCATCATCTCGCCGGGCAAGTGCAAGGTGGGCATCATGCCGGGACACATCCACCGCCCCGGGCACGTGGGCGTCGTATCCCGCTCCGGCACGCTCACCTACGAGGCCGTGGATCAGCTCTCCCGGCGCGGCATGGGCCAGTCCACCTGCATCGGCATCGGCGGGGACCCCATCGTGGGCACCAATTTCATCGACGCTCTGAAGCTGTTCCAGGCCGACCCCGACACCAGCGCCATCGTGCTGATCGGTGAGATCGGCGGCAACGCCGAGGAACTCGCCGCGGCCTGCATCCGCGATCACGTCACCAAGCCGGTCATCTCCTTCATCGCCGGGCAGACCGCCCCGCCCGGCCGCCGCATGGGTCACGCCGGCGCCATCATCTCCGGAGGAACTGGCCGGGCCGCGGACAAGATCCGCGCCCTCAAAGCCGTCGGGGTCACCGTGTGCGCCTCGCCCGCCGACATCGGAGAGGCCGTCGAGCAGCGCCTATGAGGGAGTTGACTCTGTCCATCATCAAGCCCGACGCCGTCAGCCAGGGCCACGCCGGCGAGATCCTCTCCCTCCTCGAGCGGGCCGGCTTCCGCCTCCGCGCTCTGCGTATGCTGCACCTCTCCCCGGCGCAGGCCGAGGGTTTCTACGCCGTCCACCGCGAGAAGGAGTTTTTTCCGGGGCTGGTGAAGTTCATGAGCGAGGGGCCGGTCATCGTGATGGCTTTGGAGCGCGAGGACGCCATCCAAAAACTGCGCGAGCTGATGGGCGCCACCGACCCGGCCCAGGCCGCCCAGGGCACCATCCGCCGGCGCTTCGCCGCCTCGATCGAGCGCAACGCCATCCACGGCTCCGACGCGCGCGAAACCGCGGCCTTCGAACTCGGCTACTTCTTCCGCGCCCTGGACTTGGTCTAGGCCAGAGAATGGGGGACACTCCGAGCTGGATTTGGAGAACCCCTCAACCGGCACGCCAGGCAGGCGTGTCCCCCATTCTCCGGGCTGCCCTATACTGGTAGTGGAGCCTGCCGGACGGGTAGTCGCTCCTAGCAGGGTGCTGGAAGACTCTTGCACAGACTGAAGGTCTGTGCCACGTGGCACAGGCTTTCAGCCTGTGGGGTCGCAGAGAGTCTTCCAGCACCCTGCTAGGGGAGGAAAGTCCGGTCTCCACAGGGCAGCGTG
>CAZIRH010000505.1:0-3279 GCA_964541065.1 uncultured Solibacteraceae bacterium | reverse complement strand
GGAAAGAGGGGTCAAGCGCCGCCGCGCGGAGCGCTTTCCGGGGCCTTGCCACCGTGGCACTCGCAGAGCATCCGCAGCGCCGCTATCGGGTCGCGCTCAACGATTTTCTCATCAGTGGCGGCGAGCTCGGACTCGGGTCTCTGTCGCCGAGCCATCCCGGCCTCACCGTCGTCACCCAGAAACGCGATATGCGCTTCGCGCTCATCGCGCACTGCAAAGCACCTTGCCGACGGAACCCGCACCTGCACCCTGAGCGGCTCGCTGGAGGTGCCTGGCGCGGCTGCCCAGGTGGATCGAGCATGGCGGCTCGACGACGGCCACAGGACAAGGGGGGTGTGGCTCGGCAATGCTTCAGCCCGGCGCTTTGTCTTGCCAGACGGGGTCGGTGACCACCACCCGGCGGACGGAATTGACGCACGTCCTCGCCGCCGTTCACGACCTCAACAGGAACGTACCCCTCAACCGGGGCCAGCACCCGACCGCTCGCTCGGAAAGCAACAGGCGGCGGTTAGATACAAGACCACGGCCGTGATCACCACGGCGGAAAATCCCCAATGGATCGCCAGCAGCGTGGCCAGCACCGCACCCACCACCGAGGCGAACCCGTTTAGCGCCCACGCCCACGGCACCAGGGCCGGAGCCCGCTCCGCGATGCGGGACAGCCCCAGAGGAAAGGGCATCCCCATGGCGCCGGCGAGTGGGGCGATCAGCAGCACCGACAACCCGATTTTGACCCCAGCCGCCACGCCCATCAGATGTTGGAAGACCGGCGGCAGCGCCAGCACGTACAGCAGCGCCAGCCCGGCGATAACCGCCGCCGCCAGTCCAACCGCCTGGCGTGACCGTCCCGCCGCCTGAAATCGCCCGGCAACGCGGCTGCCCAGGCCGGCGAACAGCAGGAACGCGGTCAGCACCACCGCCACCGCGTAGACGGGATGGCTGAGGAACAGGATGAATTTCTGGATGAAGGCGATTTCCACGAACATGAAGGCCAGGCCCAAAGCCGTGAAGTACAGCGCCACACCGCCCACGTTGCATCCGGTCCCTGGTTCCCGCCGCAGGAACAGCCAGAGCGGCAGGATCGTCAAGGCAAAGCCGGCGATCAGCGCCTGCGCCAGCGTGGCGATCACCACCGGATAACCCCATTCCAGCAACGATAGCCCACCGCGGTTCTTCAGGGCGAGAATTTCCGGCAGCGCCTCCCAGCGGAAGAAGTGGAAGAAGTATGGGCGGTCGTCGGTGGCGGGCCGGATGGCGAATTTGTAGCGCTCCACGAAATCCGCCCGCTGATCGGAGAGCAGCGCGGTTGCGCCTTCGTGGAAGTAGGGCCGGTCCAGGATGTTGTAGCGGTTTGCCGCCGCCGGCGGCATGCCCGGATACCAGACCGGATCGAAGGCGCGCGCCGCGCAGAAGGCCTCGACCACCGCGATCTCGGCGGCGGTGAAGCTACCGTTTTTCACCAGCAGCGTCGCGGTCTTCCAGCCCCGGATCATCACCAGCCGGGCGCCAGGGTTGGCCACACCCTGGGCTTCCAGGGCCGCCACCGCCGTCGCGAACAGCTTGAGGGCGTCCCGCGGCGGCAGGGTCACCCAGCGGGTGATCGCCAGCAGGCCGCTGGGGCGCAGATGGTCCAGGTAGGCCCGCAGGGCTTCCACCGTGTAGAGATAACTCTCCGCCAGGCCGTGCAGGCCGGCCGCCGCCGCCGAGAACGCATCCAGCAAGGCGACCTGGATTAGATCGAACCGGGCGGTAACGGCCTCGACGAAGCCGCGCGCTTCCCCGATATGCAGCCGCACGCCCGGCAGGCTGTAGGGACGGCCGGAGAAGGCGCCGAACCGTTCCTGCACCAGCGCCACCACTTGCGGGTTGAGTTCCACGGCATCCACGCTGCGGGCGCCGAGCGCCAGCGCCTGCAGGATATCGGCGCCGCCGCCCGCGCCCAGGATCAGCACTTCGGGCCGCTCCAGCAGAGGGTAGGGCAGCGCCGAAGTCAGAAAGTCCAGATAGGCCAGCGGTTCCCAGCGGCCGTCGAAGCGGTTGACGGCGGTCAGACCGTCGCCGTCGGTGAACAGGGCCAGTTGCGGCGGCGGTTCGGCGCTGGCCATGAGGCTCAGACCCGGCGCGTGGCGGAACGGGACGGTGGGGTTTGCGACCGCCGTCACCACCCCAAGTGGGCTGGATACCTCCGCCGCCACCCGCGCGCCCGTAACTTGCAGGGTCTGCGCCAGTTCCTTGTAGGGCGAGGACTGCAAGGCGGTCCAGGCCGCCGGCAGCGCGACGACGCCGAGCGCCGCCAGCGCGAAGCCCGGCACGGCCCGGCGCCTGCCGCCCTGCCAAGCAGCCAACGCCCCAGCGGCCAGACCCGCTACAGTGATCGCTCGCAGGGCCGTTTCGGGGCGAATCACCAGCAGCAGGCCGACGCTGCCCAGGCCGCCGGCCGCCGCGCCGGTGATGTCGGCCGCGTACAGGCGCGGGATGTGAGCGGGGAAGCGGCTGAAGCTCAGGCAGATGGCGGTGGCGGCGCAGAAGAAGGGTACGATCAGCAACCCGTAGATCAGCGCCAGCCGCGCCCACTGCCGAGGGTCCCAGAGAATTTCCAGCGCGTTGAAACCGACGCTCTGGGCGGCGAGAAAGGTTAGCAGCGCCGTCAGGCCGAACAGTCCGGCTGCGGTCGCGAAGACGCTGGTAAAGCGGCCCAGCAACGGACGCTGGGCCAGCGTCACGACCGCGCCCGCCGCGCCGTAACCCAGCAGCGCCACGCTGATCATCATGTAGGCGAAGTGGTGCCACTGGATGATCGAGAACAGCCGCATGAGCAGGATCTCATAACCCAGGGCGGCGGCCGAAAGCAGGGCGATAGCCGGATAGGGCGGGCTGCGCATTTCCATTTGGTACTCGGCGCGGGCGCGGTGAGGCGGGCGAGCTGCGACCGGCTCAGTGGTCACCGCCGGTCAGCGGCACGAAGCTCACCGGCAGAATCTGCCGGGTGGTGACGGCGCCGTCCGGCTGCTTTTCCACCAGCAGGAGGTACTGGGCGAGGAACTGCGCGCCCACCGGAATCACCATGCGGCCGCCCGGCTTGAGCTGGCGGATCAGAGGCGGGGGGATGTGACTGGCGGCGGCGGTCACCACGATGGCGTCGAACGGCGCCGCCTCTTCCCAGCAGTGGTAGCCGTCGCCCACCAGGGTCCGGACGTTGGCGTAACCCAGTGTTATAAGCTGCTCGGCCGCCCGGCGCGCCAGGGGTTCGATGATCTCGATGGTGTAGACGCGCCCGAC
>CAZIRH010000504.1:0-3290 GCA_964541065.1 uncultured Solibacteraceae bacterium | reverse complement strand
GCTTCGCGGTGTTCTTCTCGCGCGGCGCGCACAGCCAGAGCAGCCCCGTCCGGGGCAACCCGGTTCCGCTTCCCCTGCCCTACGTGGTCACCCGCGTGGTCGACGAGGTGCCCACCGTGGGCCAGGTCAAGCACACCTGGGTGATGAACTCCACGATGGTGAACCAGATCAGCTTCGGAGCGTCCCGGTTGTGGATCCCGATCACCAACCCGACCATTGACGGCAAGTGGGTCGAGAAAGCCGGCATCAAAGGGCTGCCGCCGGGTGACGCGACGCAGTCCTTCCCCGAGGTCGCCTTTGCCGGCCCGAACGCGCCGCAAGGCTGGCGCGGCACCGATGCCCGTCCGTTCCTCGACGCGCTGAACAATTTCACGCTCCAGGACAGCTTTCAGTGGGTTCGGGGCGCTCACTCGGTGAAGGCGGGCTTCCAGCTCCAGCGCCTCCAGGACAACTACCGGGCACGCTGGGACGGGACTCTGTTCATCGCCAACTTCAGCAATACGCAAACCGCGGGATTCACCTCGGGCAGGCTGGACACTGGCACGGGGAATTCTTACGCCAGCTACCTGCTGGGCACGCTGAACTCCTCAACCGTGACTGAAGATTCGGTGGTGACCTCGGGCGCCCGCTTCCGCAACTACGCCTGGTGGTTCAGCGATGACTGGAGAGTCACGCGGAACTTCACTCTGAATCTCGGCCTCCGCTACGACCTCATGTACCCGTACGTGGAGGTGCGGGACCGGGTGTCGTGGTTCAACCCGGACATTCCGAATTCCGCGGCGAGCAACTATCCGGGCGCGTTGCAGTTCGGCGGCAATGGGCAATTGCCGCTGTACTGCAACTGCCGGACCAGGATCAAGACTCACCACGACAACTGGGGACCGCGCATCGGGTTCGCCTACAAGTTCGGCGACAAGACCGTGGTGCGCGCCGGCTACGGGATGATGTACACGCGTCACGGCGCCGTCGGCGGACGGGGCGGGGCGCGCGAGGGCACCGGCAAGCTCGGCTACACGGCCGCCCCCGGCTTTACCTCTCTGGACAGCTTCAGTCCGGCGTTCAACTGGAACGACGGAGTGCCGGCTTATCAGAAACCACCCTTCTTCGATGCCACCCTCAACACCGGTTACACGACGCAAAACCCTTCGGGCGGCAGCGTCAGCTTCGACAATCCGGAGAACGCCGCCCGGCCGCCTCGCTATCAGAACTGGAACTTCTCCCTCCAGCGCACGCTGGCCTCCTCCCTCACTCTGACGGTCGGCTATGCCGGCAGCAACGGCAAGCTGCTGCGCGGCGGCGGCCTCGGTATCTGGTCGAGCCAGATACACCCGCGCTACCTGGCGCTGGGCAACCTGCTGACCTCCCAGGTCAATGCCACCACGCTGGCTTCCGCGCAGGCCATCATTCCCGGCCTCAGCCTGCCCTTCGCGAACTTCCGGGGCACCTTCGCTCAAATGCTGCGCCCCTACCCGCAGTACTCCGGAACCGGCACGGATTTCGTCAATCTGGCCAGCTCCAACTACAACTCGCTGCAAATCACGCTGAGCAAGAGGATGTCCTCCGGGCTCACTCTCAACCTCAACCACACCTGGAGCAAGACGCTCTCAGATGCGGGGACGGGCCGCACCGCCTATTTCTGGCAGACCGAGAAAACCCACGGTGAGAGCGACCGGCGTCACGTCTTCAACGCCATGGTGGTCTACGAGCTGCCGTTCGGTTCCGGCCGCGCCATCAATCCGTCCAACCTGGTGGTGCGGGCGCTGGCCAGCGGCTGGCGCCTGTCCAGCATCACGCGCCTCCGCTCGGGCCTGCCCTACGGGATCATCGGGGCCTCCTGCAACCTGCCCAACGCGGGGGGCTGCCGCGCCTCCTACAACCCCAGCTTCAGCGGCTCGGTGCGGATCGGCGGAGACTGGGGCAGCGGCGATCTGCTGGGCGCCAGGCCCATTTTCCTGGATGCCAAGGCCTTCATGAACCCGGCTCCCTACACTTACGGCAACACGCCCGGCGCCGGCTCCTACGGACTGTACAACCCGGGTTTCTGGAACCAGGACGTAGGCATCACGCGGCAGTTTGCAATCACCGAGCGCTTCAAGCTGGATTTCTCCGCCGAGGCCTTCAACGTGGCCAATGCCGTGATCTTCGGCGGCCCGGCGTCGCTGGACATCAACAACGCCAACTTCGGCCGCATCGCCAGCCAGCAGAATTCCCCGCGGTCGGTCCAGTTGGCCCTGAAGCTGAACTTCTGAGCGCCCACTGCACGGTCGGTCGCGATCGGTTCCCGGTGCCGAGCAGTAGCCGCCGCGCCGCTACTGAGCGCGTATCCGCTGGCCGGAGGCTTCCTCGATGGCTTCAAAAACCTGCTTGACGATCTTCGGGTGCAGCGTCGCGCTGCTGTGGAACGGAACCACCACTCTCCGGCCGCCCTTTGCGTAAATCCGATGACTACCTCTAGACCGCAGCCACAGGAAGCCGGCTCTCAACAGGGCCGCTTCGGCCTCGCTCGCAGTCAGCCGCGGCAGTTTAGGCATGAACTTCGACCGCGGTGGTCAGAATCTCCTGGCTGAGCGCCGCCGAGCGCTCATCATCGGTCAGGGTCTCCAGGTAGAGTTCGATGGCCTCACGGATGTTGGCGAGAGTCTCCTCGACCGTCTTTCCTTGCGTTTGGCACCCCTTCAGTTCCGGGCACCACGCGTAGTACCCGTGCTCGTCCTGTTCGATCACCACGCTGACCTTGCCAGTCATCAACCAGTATTGTAGCGCCAGGCGCGGTTCTGCGCGGGCAGTTGTGCCGTGGTGGCGCGCTGCCTGCCCGGCCCAGCGTCACTGGACATCACCAACGCCAACTTCGGCCGCATCGCCAGCCAGCAGAATTCTCCGCGCTCGATCCAGTTGGCTCTGAAGCTGAACTTCTGACTCTGCCCACAGTGGGGCGGGAGCCCCCGCCCGCGAGCCGACCCCCGGTCGGCTCATGCCGGGTCGGAGGACCTCGCTGCGAGGCGGCTCGCCTTGCCCATGCAGGCGGACGCCGCTCTGCCGCGTCGCGGTTCCGTCGGGGCGATCAACGCCGTTGAAACTCTGGTTGCGGGCACATCGAGCGCGGCAGTCCGACCCGGACCCCGCCGCTTCCAGGTGTGGATCGGCAGCCACTCCGGCGTTAGGCGGGATCTATTCAGGTCAGGGGCCGACCACTCCTCGGGTGGGGACTTACGGGGAGTCAGAGTTTGAACTCCTGCGGGTAGGGTGTTTTGCAGCCAACGGCTCACCGCCTCGGGCCGGCGGGCCCCACC
>CAZIRH010000503.1:0-3310 GCA_964541065.1 uncultured Solibacteraceae bacterium | reverse complement strand
GGGGGCGGTGGTGTGGCTGGCGGCCGGGGGCTTCAGCGAGACCAAGACTTACTACAAGACCATCGCCGAGCTGAACCGGATGGGAGCGGGCGCGCTGGGCAAGCGGCTGCGCGTGGCGGGAGACGTGGAAGCGGGTTCGATCGAGCGCGCGGGGGGCCGCGTGCGCTTTGTGCTGCGCCAGGAGCAACGCACCTTGCGCGTGGTGTACCGCGGAACGGCGCCGCTGCCGGACACCTTCCGCGACGGGGCGCAAGCCGTAGCGGACGGCCAACTGGGGCGGGACGGCGTTTTCGAAGCCACCAAGGTGTACGCCAAGTGCGCCTCGAAGTACGAGTCCCAGCCGGGCGGCGCGCCCACGGCGGCGCCAGCCAAACGGGCGGAAAGTCGGGGACAGGCCGGGGTATCCACGGCGGGACACCCTAGCCAGTCCCCGACTTTCTAGTCATGGAAAACCTGGGGTCCATCTCACTGCTGGTGGCGTTCTGCCTTTCCGCCTACGCCGTGGCGGCGGCGCTGGCGGGCGGCTGGAAGCGCAACGCGTTTCTGGTGGAAAGCGCGCGGCGCGCCGTGTACGCCATCTGGGTGCTGGTGACCGCGGCCTCGGCAGGGCTGGTGGCCGGCCTGCTGGCGGACGATTTCCGCCTGGCCTACGTGGCCTCGAACAGCAACCGCGCGCTGCCGGTCATCTACAAGTTTGCCGCCTGGTGGGGCGGGCAGGAAGGGTCGCTGCTGTTCTGGAACTGGGTGCTGGCCACTTACTCGGCGCTGGCGGTTCTGGGCGAGCGCGGCCGGCGGCGCAAGCCGATGCCCTACGCCATCGCCACCCTGATGGCCACCCAGTGCTTCTTCCTGCTCCTGAACGCCTTTGTGGCCAGCCCGTTCCGCGTGCTGGCGGTGGGTCGCGGCATCACCGGGGTGCCGGACGGCAGCGGGTTGAACCCCCTGCTGCAACACTGGGCCATGGCGATTCACCCGCCGTTGCTGTACCTGGGCTACGTGGGCTTCACCGTGCCCTTCGCCTTCGCCGTGGGCTCGCTGGCGGCGCGGGAGCCGGGCCACGAGTGGATCCGGACCACCCGGCGCTGGACCATCGTCACCTGGCTGTTTCAGAGCGGGGGCGTCCTGCTGGGCGCGGCCTGGGCCTATGCCGTGCTGGGCTGGGGCGGCTACTGGGGCTGGGACCCGGTGGAAAACGCCTCGCTGCTGCCCTGGCTGACCGCGACGGCCTTCCTGCACTCGGTCATGATCGAGGAACGGCGGGGCATGATGAAGGTGTGGAACGTGGCGCTGGTGTCCTGCACCTTCCTGCTGTCGATCCTGGGGACGTTTCTGACGCGCTCGGGAGTGGTCAGCTCGGTGCACGCCTTCGGGAAATCGCCGCTGGGCACTTACTTTGTGGTGTTTTTGGTTCTGGCGACTGTCATCACGACTTACTTGATACTTATCCGGCTGAAGTATCTGAAGCCAGAGGCCCGCATGGAGAGCGTGCTGTCGCGGGAGTCCAGCTTCCTGTTCAACGGGGTGATCCTGCTGCTCATGTGCTTCGCCATCCTGTGGGGCACCTTGTTCCCGCTGATTTCGGAGGCCTTCACGGGGGAGAAGCTGACGGTGGGGCCGCCCTATTTCAACCGGATCAACGTTCCGACGGGGCTGTTTTTGTTGTTTCTGACGGGGATCGGGCCGCTGCTGGCCTGGCGGCGGGCCTCGCTGGAGAGCCTGCGCCGGAATTTCTTCTGGCCGCTGGCCGGGGCCGCCGCTCTGGCCGCGGTCTTGTTTGCGGCGGGGGTGCGCCATGGCTATGCGCTGGTGAGCTTCAGCCTGTGCCTGTTTGTCGTGTGGACGACTGCGTCGGAGTTCTACCGGGGCGCGCGGGCGGTCGAAGCCCGGACGGGGCAGCGCCTGCTACTCGCGGGGGTGGAGCTGGTCCGGAGCAACACGCGGCGCTACGGCGGCTACATAGTGCACCTGGGCATCGTGCTGATGTTCATCGGCTTTACGGGCTCGGCGTTCAACCAGGAGGCCACGCTGGAGCTGAAGCCGGGCAGCCTGACGCGCTTCGGCGGGTACGAGCTGCGCCTGGCGGGCGTGCGCCCGGTGGAGAACCAGAACTACGCAGCGCATATCGCCTCGGTGGAAGTCAGACGCGGCGGGCGCTCGCTGGCGGGCCTGCACCCCGAGCGGCGGTTCTACAAGTCCAGCGGGCAAGCCAGCTCCCAGGTGGCGATCCGCCGGGGGCTGGTCGAGGACCTGTACCTCAACTTCGCGGGCCTCTCGGAAGATGACCAGCGGGCGGTCATCCAGGCGTACGTCTTTCCGCTGGTATCCTGGATCTGGGTTGGCTCCGTGGTGCTGGTGCTGGGGGGCTCAATCTGCCTGGTGCCCAGTCGAGCCGAGCGCGAGCCGCCGCTCTCCGAGCCGGCGGGGGCGCCAGCCTGCCCGCACTGTGGCGCGCGGCTCCCAGCCGCCATGAAGTTCTGCGGCGAGTGCGGCCAGCCCATGCGAAGGGAGGCCCCGTGACAAGATGGCTGCTGGCGGCGCTGGCCATCCCGGCCGTGGCCGCGCTGCGCGTCGAATTGCACGTGGTGCACCTCCAGCCTTCCGAGAGCCAGTTGGCGGTCCGGGAGATCTTTCTCGTCAAGCAGGACGACGCCCGCGGCGAGCTGCGGTTCTTCGTTCCGGAGGCGGCCCGGGGAAGTTTGCGGGTCACCGCGCAGAAACCCCAGGGCAGCCCGGAAGAGCAGACTCCGCGAGGGACCGCCCAGCAAGGCGTCTACACGCTGGAGTTGCGCCGGGAGCCCGGCGAGACGCGCATCGACGTGAGCTACACCGTTCCGCTGGGCGAAGACAGCACGTTCTTGGGCAAGACCTTCCACCCCGGGGTGCCGCTCCGGCTGGTCGTGCCCAGGGGGCTGGCCTTGGAGGGGGAGGGCGTCGAGCCCTTGGGAGAGGAGCCCGGCGGGCGGGCTTCCATCTACGGCCTCCAGGCAGCCGAATACCAGGTGGGGATCCGCGAAGAGGAAGCCGCGGGAGAGGCGGGTGCAACGCCCCAGGCCATCCTGCCGTGGCGTGTCTACGATAGTCTGCCCTGGATCCTCGGGCCCACGCTGGCAGCGCTCGCGCTGCTGTTCATCCTGAACTACCTGAAGGGCGCGGCGTCCGGCGGAGGCGAGCGGCAGCGATGAACTCGGTGGAAGTGGCGGGGGTGTGGAAGTTCTACGGGGACTTCCCCGCCTTGCGCGAGGTGAGCTGCGGGGCGCCGGCGGGCAGTTGCCTGGCGCTGCTGGGCCGCAACGGCGCGGGCAAGACCACG
>CAZIRH010000502.1:0-3316 GCA_964541065.1 uncultured Solibacteraceae bacterium | reverse complement strand
AAGTTACAATCAACCAACGACCACATGCCGCGAGCGTAGTACCAGGTGTGCCGCTTCAGCTCGTTCAGCTGCTGTTAGAGTTGGCGCACCACGGGCGCCATCTTGGTCGAGACGCGTCCGGCGATGATCATCAGGTCCGACTGCCGGGGCGAGCCGCGGAAGACCTCGGCGCCGAAGCGCGCCACATCGAACCGCGAGGCGCCCATGGACATCATCTCGATGGCGCAGCAGGCCAGGCCGAAGGTCATGGGCCAGATGGAATTCTTGCGGGCCCAGTTGACGACCTGGTCCAGGCGGGTGGTCAGCACGGCGTCGCCGGCGAACCAGTAGGGGTCCTCGTCCAGCCGTGCGAAGAGGCCCGGCTCGGGGCCGCCGACGTTGGCCCGGACCAGTTCGTCGGCCCTGCCCAGGTCCCGCGGCATAAGACTTATTCTCTCACGGAACGATAGAATCACAGGAGAAGCCTGGGCGCATGCCGCTGCCTGTGATCCGCTTCGAGCCCGCCGCCACTTTCGAGCAGGCGCTCGACCGCGCCGCCCGTCTGTGGGGCATCGAGCCGGAGTACCGCGACACCTGGAACCAGCCGCACGTCACGCCGCCGGAGGCCAAACAAGCCATTTTGAAGGTCTTAGGCGTGCCTGCGGACAGCCAGGACGAGCTTGACCGGGCCGCCGAGGAGCGCCTGTGGTCGGAATGGGACCGCGTCTTGCCTCCCGTAGTGGTGCTGGGCGAGGATCCGCGGCAGCTCGCAGTGAACGTCCCTTGGGAGCTGACCGCGCTGGAGGCCTCCCTCGAGCTACGGTTCGAGGACGGGGAAGTCCGGTCGTGGGAGGTCCCTCTGGAAAGCCTGGAGACCTCCGCCTGGGCCGAACCCCGCGGACGGACTATCGTCCGGAAACAGTTGCCGCTGCCCCCCGATCTGCCCTTGGGATACCACGATCTGACGGTGACGCTCGGCCCGGCCCGGCGCGGCCACACGCGGCTGATCCTCTGCCCGGATCGGGCCTACATTCCCCCCGTCATTCGCCGCGGCGGCCGCACGGCGGGCTTGGCCGTGGCGCTCTACGGCCTGCGCTCGGCCAGGAACTGGGGTTGCGGCGATTTCACCGACCTGGAGCGGCTGGCCGGCTGGCTGGCGGATGAGCTTGGGGTCAGCTTCGTGGGCCTGAATCCCCTGCACGACATCCCCAACCGGCGCCCCTTCAACCTGAGCCCCTATCTGCCCGCCACGACCTTTTACAGGAACCCCATGTACCTGGATGTCGAGCGGATCGAGGAGTTCCGCAACTCGCCACGCGCCCAGGCGTGGCTGGCCCGGCCGGAGGTGCGGGCGGAAATCGAGGAGCTGCGCGGCTCGGAGCTGGTCGAGTACGAGCGGGTCCATGCGCTGAAACTGCGGGGCTTGAAGCTGGCCTTCCCGGCTTTCCTGCGAGGGCTCTGGAAGGACTCCGAGCGGGCCGCGCAGTTCCGGGAGTATGCCGCGCGGGAAGGGGAGCTGCTCGAACGGCACGCCGTCTACTGCGCCCTGGACGAGTGGATCCGCGCGCGCTACCCGGGCGTGTGGGTCTGGCCGGACTGGCCCGAGGAATACCGCCAGCCCGATGCGGAGGCGGTGCGCCGGTTCGCCAAGAAGCACTGGCGAGCGGTCATGTTCTACCAGTGGGTCCAATGGCAGGTCGATTTGCAGCTCGCCGCGGCGCAGCAGCGCTCGCGCGACCGGGGGCTGGCCATCGGCCTGTATCACGACCTCGCCTTAGCCGCCGACCGCTGCGGCGCCGACCTTTGGGCCCACCGCTCCTTCTATGTCACCGGCTGCCGCGTGGGCGCCCCGCCGGACGGCTTCGCCCCCAAGGGCCAGGACTGGGCCTTTCCCCCGCCCGACACCGAGCGGCACCGCCAGACCGGCTACAAGCTGCTGGTCGAGTCCATCCGCCACACTTGCCGGCATGGCGGCGCCCTGCGCATCGACCACGTCATGCGCTTTTTCCGCCTCTACTGGATCCCGGAGGGCATGGATCCGACCCAAGGCGCTTACGTCGGCGACCATTGGCAGGACTTGCTTCACATCCTGGCCCTGGAGAGCGTGCGCAACCAAGTGGCCATCATCGGCGAGGACTTGGGAACGGTGACGCAGGAGATCCGGGGGGCCCTGGAGCAGTACGGCATCATGGGCTACCAAGTCCCGTATTTTGAGAAAGATCTCTCGGGGGAATTCCGGCGGCCCGAGGATTACCGGGCCTCGGCTCTGGTGGCTTCCTCGACCCATGACCTGCCCACGCTGGCCGGCTTCTGGCTGGCGCGGGACATCCAGGCCCGGCATGCCGCGGGCCTTTTGCCGGACGAGGCGAACCTTCACCGGCAGTTGGCCGAGCGAGCCGCCGACAAGCAGAGGCTCCTGAACCTGTTGTTCCGCCTGGGATTGCTGCCCGATTGGCTCCCTCGGCGGGCGGAAGACGTGCCGGAGGTCAGCGGCGCGCTGCACAGTGCCCTGGTGGGGCTGCTGGCCATCACCCCATGCCGGCTGCTGGCGCTCAACCAGGAGGACCTCTTCAAGGAGACCGAGCAGCAGAACCTGCCGGCCAGCACCTGGGAGTACCCAAACTGGCAGCGCAAGATGAGGTTCAGCCTGGAGGAGTTGGGCACGGCGCCCCTGGCGCGTGATTTCGTGCGCATGTTCCGGGCTTGGCTCGAGCGCACCGGGCGCCGGTCGGGAGTCAACGCTAACTGTATTGACAAACCGGGCAGTTCGCCATAGTATTGAGAATCGGAAGCTCTTTTGAGAGCCGGGTTGGATTGTCTTCTTCAGGAGGTTGGGTGTGCATAGCAAGGCATTAGCTCTTTGTATGTCTCTGCTCGTCCTCGTGGCGGGCTTGGCATGGGCGCAGGAATCTCGCGGCACGATTTCCGGCAGGGTGCTTGACCCGCAGAGCGCGGTCATCCCTGGCGCCTCAGTCATCGTGACCAACACGGAGACCAACGTCTCCAACCGCACGGCTACCAACCAGACGGGGTATTTCGAGGTGAGCCTGCTGAACCCGGGCAGGTATTCGGTCACGGTCGAGGCCCCCGGCTTCAAGAAGTCGGTGCGCACCGGCCTGGATCTGAACGTGGCCGGGCGCCTCGATATCGAGGTCCAGATGCAGGTCGGCCAGGTTGCCGAGACGGTGGAAGTCACCGCCGAAGCTCCGCTGCTCGACACCACGTCGGCCTCCAGCGGGCGTGTCATCGACAACCGCGAGATCATCCAGTTGCCGTTCTCGGACATGAACCCCTTCGCCCTGACGGCCATTGCGCCGGGCATGCAGTGGACGGGCCA
>CAZIRH010000501.1:0-3333 GCA_964541065.1 uncultured Solibacteraceae bacterium | reverse complement strand
GGCCAGGTCGCGGCCGTCCTTGTCCTTGGCCAGGAGCCCGTAGCCCGCGCGGAAATACCAGCAGCGCGGGCGCTGGCAAAGGTCGCCGCCCAGGGTCCCCATGTTGCGAAGCTGCGGGCTGGTGACCCCCTTGGCGGCCGCAATCAGGCAGGGATAATCGGCCAGGTCGGCGCTGCCGAGCAGCTCATCCAGGGTGACCAGCGCGCCGATCCTCAGGCCCGCCGGTGTTCTCTGGATGCCGCCCAACTCCTTGATGCCCTTAAGGTTGATGACGCGCTTGGGCGTGTGGATGTAGTCCTTCAACAGAGCAAGCAGGTCGGTGCCGCCGGCCAGCAGGTCGGCCTCGCCCCACCTGCTGCCCAGCAGCGCCAGGGCCTCCTGGATAGTGGCTGGAGAAGCGTAAGCAAAGGCTTCCATCAGGCTTTCCTCCCTTCCAGCGCGGCCAGCACTTTGTTCGGAGTGATGGGCACCACCGGGATGCGCACCCCGATGGCGTTGGTGATGGCGTTGGCAATGGCGGCGATCCCGGGGATCACGGGCGGCTCGCCCAGCCCGATCACGCCGCGCTGGTCGTGCTCGGGCCGCTTGTCCAGGTGCACGATGATCTCGCCGATGTCCGGCATGCCGGCCAGCTTGTAGAACTCCATGTTGGCGTTCAGCATCCGGCCCGTGAGGTCGTCCATGATGCGCTCCTCGCACAGCGCCGCGGACACGCTCAAGTGAGCGGCGCCGAAGCACTGGCTGGTGGCTGTTTTGGGGTTGATAATCAGGCCGCAGTCCTGGACCACCACCAGGCGGTTCAACCGGGTAACGCCGGTCTCGGTGTCCACCGAGACGTCGGCGATCTGCGCTCCGGCCACCCCGCCGGTATTCAGTCCTTCCTTTGGGGCCAGCTTGGGGTTGTTCTCACCCATCTCGGAAATGGGGTTCACGCCCAGCTTCTTGCAGGCCGCCTTCCACAGAATGCTCTTGGCCGGGTCGCCCTTCACCTGGATCTTGCCCGCCACGGCCTCCAACTCCTCAGCCGGAGCGCCCAGGCCGGGTGCCACCACCTCGAACAGCTTCGCCAAGGCATTCATGGTGGACTTGCGGGTCGAGGAAGAGACCCCGCCTACGGTGGTCGAGCCACCGGAGGTTCCCGAGGGCGGGTACCTGTTGTCGCCGATCTTCACCCGGATGGCGCTCACCGGCAAGCCCAGAGTTTCCGCCGCCACCATGGCGATGACCGTGCGCGTGCCGGTGCCTATGTCCTGGCTGCCCAGCTCGACTTCCACGGTGCCGTCAGGATGGATGACCGAGCGGCACTGGCTGGGATGGCCCGCGCCGCCCCAGGTGCCGACCCCGATACCCAGGCCCCGCTTGACGACGCCTCTGCCGGATTCGCCCCGCGGGTGCCACAGCTTCTTCCAGCCGGCCAACTCGGCTGCCTTGTCGAGCTGGTAGCGGTAGACCTCGGGGAACGCGGTGACGTCGGCGTTCTTCTTGAAGACCTCCAGCGGGTCCAGTTTGGCCGCCGCGGCCAGATCGTCAATGGCGCAGTTGGTCAGGTAGGACGCCTGCGGGTGATTGGGCGCCCGCCAGGCGCGCTGGCCGCCGGCGTTGATCCGCACCGCGGTGTGGTTCAACCGCCGGTTGGGGATCTTGGTGAAGACGTACGGGATGGGGGGCATGCCGCCGCCGGTCATGCCGCCGGTGGACCAGGACTGCGACTGCCAGGCCACGATGGTGCCGTCCCGCTTGGCGCCCAGCTTGATGCGGGCGAAATGCGAGGGACGGTTGCCGGCGATCATCTGCTCGATCGCCCGGTCCAGAAACAGCTTCACGGCGCGACCGCCGCTGGCCTTGGAGAGCTGAGCGCCGGCCACGCCCCAGCGGTCAGGGGAGAACTTGCTGCCGTAGCCGATGCCCATGTGGTCCTGTATCACGTGGACGTTGGCGGCCGGGATGCCGAGGTTCATGGCCAGCTCCCCGCCGATGGCGGAAAGCGACTGCGTGGTGGGCCAGTACTCGATCTGCTCGCCCTTCCACTCGATGACCTGGCCGTGCGCTTCCCAGGTGACGTGTGTGATCACGGGCACGCCGTAGAAGCCCTCGGAGACCGCGTCGGCTTCCTGGAAGGCCTTGTCCGGGTCGCCGACTATCTGCTCGGCGGCGGGCTTGGCCCGGGCTTCGGCCTTGCCGAGGTCGGCCTCGTTGACCACGTGGGGCAGGACCTCGTATTCGACTTTGATCTTGCGGATGGCGTCGCGAGCGATGTCCAGGGTCTCGGCGGCCACCGCCACGACTTCCGTGCCCGCCCAGGCGATCAAGGTGCCGGGTTTAGAGACCACCTCGACGGCGGCGACGCCCTTCAGCTTCTCGGCGGCGCTGGTATCCAGGCTGATGATCCGCGCGGCCGCGTACGGGCAGGTCAGCACTGCCCCGTGCAGCAGCCCGGGCCGCTTGATGTCATAGGCGTACTTCGCGCGGCCGGTGGCCTTCACCATCCCGTCCACGCGGGTGAATGGCTTGCCAATGACGCGCCGTTTCTCTGCGGGGGGCCACTTGTAGTCAGGCATTCTTCCCTCCTTTCAGATCCTTGGCCGCTTGCATGACCGCGTTCCGGATGGCCATGTAAGCGCCACAGCGGCACAGGTTGCCTCCGAAGCCCTGCTTGACCTGATCGTAGGTGGGATTCGGATTGCGCGCCAGGAACGCCTTGGTGGCCATGACGAAGCCGGGAGTGCAGAAGCCGCACTGGAGGCCGTCGTTGACCACGAAGGCGGTGATCACCGGGTCGAGCTTGCCGCCCGCGGACAGGCCCTCGACCGTCTGGATGCTCTTGCCCTGCGCATCGATGGCCAGCATCGAGCAGGCGTAGACGGCCCTGCCCTCCACCATCACCGTGCACGAGCCGCAGATCCCGCGGTCGCAAACCCGCTTGGCGCCGGTGTAGTCCAGGTGGTCCCGCAGCGCATCGAGCAGCGTGACACGCGGCTCGAGGCTGAGCTTGTGAACCTTGCCGTTCACTTGCAGGGTCACGGGCACCGCACCCGGGCCTACGGTCTTGGCGCCCCCAGCCTGCGGTTGCGCCGCCGCCTCACGTTCCAAAATGCCGGTTCCGATAGCCCCGCTGCCCAGGCTGACGCCGCGCATGAAGCCGCGCCGCGACACGCCGGGCGCGGGTTGGGGTTGCTTTGTCGAACTCACGAGCACCTTCCTTTCCGCCCCGTCACAGGAGCCAATTCTCGGGCACCTCGGGTGCATTGTATCAGGTGTAAGGCCCCGGTGGTAGAGGCCGGATCGGGTCGGGTGACCGGGATTGCGCCCGGTCACCCTCCCACACCACCGGAC
>CAZIRH010000500.1:0-3335 GCA_964541065.1 uncultured Solibacteraceae bacterium | reverse complement strand
ATGATGCGGCTTTCTGGCCGCCGGCTGGGGTCGCGGGCCGGCCCCGGGTGACTTCCTTGAGATTCCTGAACGCCGGGCCGCACTCGCTGGACGATCCTATGCTCGTCGCGTTGCAGCAGGACGTCAGCCTTACGCGGGATGACAGCGGCCGCCCCGGCTGGGCCCCCGTGTCGGGCAGGGTGGGGAGGCTGCGGACGGCGCCCGTGATGTTCGTGGCCGGCGAAGGCTCGCGCCTGATGCTCGATGCAGATGCCCGCGCGGGCGAGGTCCGCGTGCAGCTTCGCGACGATGTGGGGCACATCGTCCCCGGGTTCTCATTCTCGGGGCCGTCGCTTTCTCCCCAGCCCCGAGCAGGCGGGGAGGTGAAGCCAGGCGGGAAGGGAGCACGATAGCTATGCTGCACGAGAACGCGCAGAAATGGAACTCTGTGTGCCGCGCGTTGGTCCTGGCGGGCGCCCTGACGTGGTCGCTGACAGGCACCATGGCACAGGGCGACCTGGTCGTGGTGCACAATGATTTCACCTCGGACCCTGGTTGGGAGGGGGTGAACAACCGGGTGGTCGGGGAGAGCTGCCCCCTGGCGGCGCAGGACTTCGGCTGGAGTCCGACTAGCTACTGCGGGGGCGGCGTGGGCGAGATCGGGGGCACCATCTTTCAGTCGCGCACTCCGGCGTGGTACGGCACGGCGCTCAATCGCCCGCTGTCGCTGCGCGACGAGTTGTCCGCTTCCGGGCGCATCGCTATCATGCCCGTCCCCCCTGAGCAGCCGGCCGGGGCCGCATACATCGGGTTCTTCAACTCCGCGCGCCAGGAGTGGCGACCCTGGAACTCGGTGGCAATCCGCATCTCCTACGAGGGCGTACGCGTGATCGGCCCGCCGCAGGGGCGGCGTCCGGCTGATGGCGAGAGCGTGATTTTCATTCTGGACTACATGACCGCGGCGTGGAACGGAGGAGGTTCCGAAAGCGACCTCTTCGTCCCCGCCGACGGCCAGCCGCACACGTGGAGCTTCCATTATGTCCCCGACGCGACCCCGCCGAAGGAATGGTCGGACCCGCGCCTGCGGTCCTACCTCTCCGCCGAGCGGCTGACCCCCGAGCAGATATTCGAGAAGGCAAAGCAGGCCGAGCCCGGGGTTACCCTGGCTCAGATTCAGGGCCGCCTGAGCGACGCGGTGGCCCAGGGGCTGGCGGAATACTTCCGCCGCCGGGGGAGCAACTTCTATGTCCTCAGCGAGAAATCCGAGGCTGTCGGGAAGATCAGCCTGCAGATTGACGACGGGCAACCCTACAGGTGCTGGCTGCCGGCCGGCTTACGCGAGGCGCCGGTCTCCATGGATCGCTTCGGCATCTTCAACATGCAGGTCTACCACCGCGCGGCGCGCTTCTTCATCTCCGACCTGACGGTGAACGGCAAGCAGGTTGACCTCGGCAAGGACCCCGGATGGGAGGGCCGGGGCAACCGCGTGCAGTTCGTCGAGACCGACTTTCAGCGGCAGGACTTCGGCTACAGCGAAACCAACTGGGCGGGCCGGCAGATCGGCGAGATTGGCGGGCTGTTCTACCGGACGGAGCCGGACGACCCCGTCCACGGTTACTACGCCGATGACGTGGGCAAGCTGACGCTCGATGACCCTATCTTCTTCTCCGGCAACATCTGCTTCGTCAACGGCGGCACCGACGCGGGGATGTTCTTCGGCTACTTCAACGCCCAGGAAAACATGAAGGAGATGAGCGACAAGCGCGCGGGCATGCCGCTGAACGACATGATGGGGATTGTGGTGGATGGCCCGACGCGGATTGGCTACTACTTCAGCGCCCTGTGCTCGCCAAAGCGGGAGGCGGCGTCATTGAAGAACGGGCCCGTTTTCCTGCCGACGGGGACGACGCACGCCTTCAGCTTCGCCTATGACCCTCAAGCCAACGGCGGCGTGGGCCGGATCACGGTGACGCTGGATCAAGAGACTTTTGCCCTCGACCTTACGCCCCAGCAGCGCGCCGCGGGGGCGGTCTTCGACCGGTTCGGCCTGGCGAACAACCGCGCCGGCGGCAAGTACGTGACCCTGTACTTCGACGACCTGTCCTACACTGCCCGCCGCGCTGCAGGATACCAGCCGGTTCGCCATGAGCAGCAGGTGACGAAGGTGCCTTACCCACGCGGCGGAAGGAAGTATTGAAGGAGGGCCACCCGGTGCTGCCCTGCCGCCCCCCCGGGGCGCGGAAGGGACTGTCCCGGCTTTCGGAACGAAAACCGGGACTGGACCGGTCGCCGCCGGGGACAGTCCACGGGGGGACAGTCCCTCGGCGCTGCGCATCGGCGCGGCAAGGTTGGTGAGCGATGATATTGTCTGACCTCATGGCCGGCCAGCCCGCTCCCCGGAGAATCGCCGGCGCCCGCAGCGCGATCCGCAAACAGTTGCACGACTCGGGGCGGCGCCTCGTGGTCGTGGATGACGACCCCACCGGCACGCAGACGGTGCATGAGGTCCTAGTTTACATGGAGTGGTCGGTGGAACGCCTGAGCCGCGCGTTCGCCTCCGGGGCCCCGGTGTTCTACATCTCGACGAACTCGCGCAGCCTCGGCCCGGTGCAGGCGACGCAGCTCAACCTGGAGTTGGCGCGCAGCCTCGCCGCGGCCGCGCGCAGGCAGGAGGCAGAGGCAATCGTGGCCTCGCGCAGCGACAGCACCCTGCGCGGGCACTTCCCCCATGAGGTCGAGGCGCTCGGCCGCGCCCTCGGCCAGGGGTTGGACGGCGTGCTCATCGCCCCCGCGTTCTTCGAGGCCGGCAGGTACACCGTCGGCGACGTGCACTGGGTGGACCAGGCGGGTGAACTGATTTCGGCGGAGCAGAGCGAATCGGCCCGGGATCCGGTTTTCGGCTACCGGCACGGTAACCTCAAGGAGTGGGTCGAGGAGAAGACGGGCGGCGCCGTGAAGGCGAGCGCCGTGCGCTCGATATCGCTTGACATGATCCGCCGGGGCGGCCCCGATGCGGTGGCCCGGGAATTGATTCAGGCCGGCGGCGCACAGCCCATCATCCTCAATGCCGCCTGCTACGAGGATCTTGAGGTGCTGGCGCTGGGAATCGCGGCTGCGGAATCGCAGGGGAAACGGTTCATCTACCGCTGCGCGGCTTCGTTCGTGAAGGCGCGCGGCGGGTTCTCGGACCGGCCGCTGCTCGAGCGCGGACAGATGCGCCCGGGGGCCGGGCCGGGACTGGTCGTCGTGGGCTCGTATGTGGAGCGGACCTCGCGCCAGGTGGAACGCTTGCTGAGGTCGCGCCTGGCCACAGGCGTGGAGCTGGGTATCGAGAAGTTGCTCGACCCGCGCGCGGG